>JAAHHL010000261.1 GCA_010672185.1 Caldora sp. SIO3E6
CCCATACCACCGCCTACGAAGACATTGAACCCTGTCAATTCTCCCTGGTTATTGGTAATTACCACCAAGGTTACATCTTGAGTGTAGAGATCTATGGAGTTATCTCCCGGCACTGTCACAGAGCACTTAAACTTCCGGGGCATATAATGTGTCCCGTAGATTGGTTCCTCTTTGTCAGAGAAGATAGTACCGTTGCCATTACGTTGCCTTGCTGCTTTGACTTCCGGAGCTTCTTCGGCACTAATGGCTTTTTCCCCATCCAGCCAAATCTCGTAGTAAGCGCCGGTTTGGGGTGTCAGCAAATCAGCAATTTTAACTGCATATTCCTGAGCATACTGATACTCTGGCCGATTTCTGTAAGGTGCTGGGGGAGCCATGACATTGCGGTTCAGGTCTCCACAAGCTCCCAAAGTTGACCCCATACTATTGATAATAGAGGCGATGGTTGCCTTCAAGTTCTTCTTGAGAACACCATGAAGCTGAAATCCCTGACGAGTAGTAACTCGTAATGTCTGGTTACCATATTCCTCGGAAAGGCGATCCAGAGTCAAATAAAGTTCTGGAGAAATGAAACCACCAGGATTTCGGGTACGTAGCATCATCTGGTAGTCTTTCTCTTGTCCCTTCACCCGATTGTCCCGGTTATCTTGTTGGTAAGACCCGTGAAACTTCAGAATTTGAATAGCATTTTCTGTGAAGTGAGTGGTATCTTGCTGTAGTTCAGTCGCCAAGGGCTCACGCAAGAAATTGCTTTGTTCTTTGATGCCTTCTAGTTTAGAAAGTTTACGTACTGGGGGATTGGGAGATGTAACCATAGAATCTCAAAGTTCTGAATGCAAAACTATTCCCGGTAAATCAGTCGGGATTTAGATAAATATTATGTGCCTAATTTTACATCCTACCGCTAATATTTTCTGCAAAAGCTTTAAAAATTCTAAAATTTAGACATCAAACATGCTATGGTAATAATTGCAGACTTTATTTACAAAACTTCAAAAATAGGATTAGTTGGTCATTGGTTATTGGCTATTGGTCATTGGTCATTGGTCATTAGTCATTTGTTCTTACGACAAACAACAAACAACAAATAGCAAACAACAAAATAACAAACAACAAGCAACAAAGGGCAAATGACAAACAACAAACAACAAACAACAAAACTCTATAATGAAAAAGATTGGCAGAAAGGCTATCGGTCTCTGACTAATGAATACGACTATGGGATCGATGAAATTGAAGGAGAGATTCCTCCTCAACTTCAGGGTACTTTATTTCGCAATGGGCCCGGTTTATTTGCAATTCATGGCACGGAGATTCGTCATCCCTTTGATGGGGATGGCATGATTAGTGCGATTACCTTCAAGGAGGGCTCTGCTCACTTTCGTAATCGTTTTGTACGTACAGAAGCCTTCGTTCAAGAACAGCAAGCGGGAAAAATGTTATACCGTGGGGTTTTTGGTACCCAGAAACCGGGGGGATGGCTGAACAATATTTTTGATTTGAGACTGAAAAATATTGCTAATACTAATATTATTTATTGGGGAGGCAAACTGCTAGCCCTTTGGGAAGCAGCAGAACCCTATCGCTTAGCTCCAGATACCTTAGAAACCCTAGGAATTGATTATCTTGATGGACTGCTATCCCCAGGAGACTCTTTTGCTGCCCATCCTTGGATTGATCCGAGTTCTGCTTTAGATGATGGCGAACCTTGTTTAGTGAATTTTTCCATCAAGCCGGGTCTTTCTTCTAAAATTATTATCTACGAATTTGCACCAACGGGGAAACTCCTGCGACATCACAGTCAAATTATTCCAGGGTTTGCTTTTATCCACGATTTTGCGATTACCGAGCACTACTGTATCTTTCTCCAAAATCCTGTTAGCTATAATCCTTTACCCTTTATCTTCGGCTTGCAAGGGGCAGGGCAATGCCTCAAGCTTCAGCCTCAACAATCTACTCGCATTGTCATTATTCCTCGGGACTGCCAATCCCAAGAATCGATGAAAGTTATTGAAACAAAAGCAGGTTTTGTCTTCCATCATGCCAATGCTTTTGAGCAGGGAGACAAAATTTACCTGGACTCCATCTGTTACGCATCTTTACCGGAACTTGAACCGGGTGCTAAATACCAAGAACCAAATTTTGCAGCTCTTGAGCCTGGACAACTGTGGCGATTTACCTTGAACTTACCGGAAGAAACCGCAACACCGGAACTGATTGAATCCCGTTGTTGTGAATTTCCGATTACCCATCCCGATTATGTCGGACGCCCTTATCGTTACCTATTCATGGGTGCAGCAGCTCAAGAAACGGGAAATGCCCCTTTACAGGGAATCTTAAAGCTTGATTTAAAGAGTGGGAAGCGTTGGTTACATTGCTTTGCTCCAGAAGGCTATGTGGGTGAACCAATTTTTGTTCCTCGCCCAGGGAGTAAGGAAGAGGATGATGGTTGGATTTTAGTCTTAGTCTTCGATTCCCGCCATCTTCGTTCTGATCTCATCATTTTAGACGGCAGGAATTTTGAGGCTCCACCTGTCGCTCGATTACACTTAAAGCACCATATTCCCTATGGTTTACACGGCAGTTGGACTTCTGAGTTTGAGTTCTCCACGCTTTAAAAAGTCGAGTCTTTACAGGAGTAAGTCTTATGTGTTTTCGGACAAATTGTACACAGACATGTCATGAGTGTGTATAATTTGTCCTATGAAGAAAACAGCTCTGAATATAGCCAAGATAAGAAAACAAACAGGGGAGACCTTCACCCGTTCCCAAGCGCTTTCCGCAGGAATGACAAAGTACAGGCTCTATCGACTACTTGATGAAGGATTCCTTATCCCTCTTGGAGTGGGGGTATATCGTTGGTCTGAAGCAGAACCAATAGACCTCAATCTTGTCGAAATTGCACAGCGGTGTCCTCAAGCTACTCTGTGTTTGGAAACTGCTCTTGCAAGGCACAATCTTACTGACCAAATCCCTTCTCACATTGATATAGCTGTGCCGCGTGAAAGTAGTCGTATTCGGTTCCAGTCTCCAGTTCAACTTCATTACTTTGATCAGAAGACCTTTGACTTAGGCAGAACCAGCATCTCGATAGGAGATGGAAAGAAGATCGGTTTGTATACACCTGAGCGATCAATCATCGATGTTGTTCGTCTTCGTCATGATCATGGGAAAGAGTTGGCATGGGATGCTCTGCGAAGATGGTTAAAGAAGAGAGGGTCGAGTCCTGCAAAACTCATTCGCCTTGCAGAGAAGATACATGGTACTGAAAAAGCCCTACGTGCAGCGCTGGAGGTACTCTATTGAAGAAACCCAAAATATAAAACAAAGAGTTTTAGCATTATTGGATTGTGAATATGGAAATGCTTCTTGGGTAAATAAAACAACAGATACGCCACCAAAATAGTGCTTTTGACAATCTGTTAAGGTAGGTGGGCAAAAATGTATAATTTAGCGCTCACACTATCTGTTGGTGCTTGAAGCTGTGTTACCATAAAGTTATCAGTAGGACATTGCTTAAAAGATGTATGTCGGTGTTTAGTATAGAAAGCGTAGGAGGCTATCCGTAGTTTGGTTTCATTCTTTATGCTGTGCTATTTACTTTGTAAGCTTAATGCCAGAAGCATTTTCTATTCCCAATGAAATAATATATATGGCTATTGACTTAGGTAACCCGGTCAGAACAACTCAGATACCACAGGCTCCAAGGAAATTTTATTTCTTGGAATATTTCTATATTCTCCTAAAAGGTGTCAGTATATCTAATCAATCTGAGAGAATATTTGAGCAATTTTTAAAACTAAAACATCAGTATCGTTTAGGTGAATCTAAATACAAGAAGCTAACTGAAGAGTCTAATGAGTCAACAAATCAAAGAGCCCGGTATAAATACACATTCGATCAGGTTGTAAGTGAGGCAACAAATTATGAGCTAATTTCGGAAAGCAGTGGAGAAATTCTTCTCACTGATGAAGGAAAAAATGCCATACAAATTTACGAAAATGATGGCGATAGAAAATTCAATTATTATTTATTCAAACTTATGGAAAAGGGACATCAAGAGCCTTTTCGCTATCTTGTTGATACTTGCTATAAGGTGAATTATAAAAAATCAGGTTTACTCATATTTCCAATTTATTCAGCGCATCGTTTAGGAATTGAAAGAGATTCCATAAAAACATCGAAGGACATGAAGCGATATTTTCGTAAACTTCAGAGTCGGATTAAGGAGGACATATCAAAGCATTTAGGAATGAATGTAAATCTTGACAAAGAGAACAACGATTTAATCCGAAAGTTAACTGAAGAGAATCTTTTGCAGACAGATGATTTACAAGAATTTGATCCAAATAAATATAATGCCATTTTACGAAGAAGTAGGGATTTTTGGCTAAAATATTTTTTACAAAGTTTGTATAAATATCAATTATCACTAGATTCTTTTGAAATATGGGCTTATAGAGCAAAACAAATTGGTCTTCTTCATATCACTGAGTTTTATCCCGACCCGTCTTTTCATGGAAAAATTGCCTATCCTCTATCAGTTATAAGAGATTCTAGCCAATCAACAAGTTTTAAAATGTTTTATGAATACGCAGATAGTATGAAACTTTATTGTCATCAGCCTTCTTGGGATGACAAAAATAATCAAGAAGAATTTGTTCAGTCACTTCATCAGGCTTATGTTGATGTACGCCAGTTAGCCAAAACATATTTTGTTAGTTTGCCAAATGTGAAAGAGCGTGCGTGTTACGCTATGAAAATTCCAGAATATCTTTTTGATAAGTTTCTTGGATATGCATATCACAACAAGCATTTGAGAATCCGTATATCCTTAGAAGTAGATAAATTGCCAGATGAAACCAAGGTAATGTACTTGCGCCGAGAGCCAGTTATGGTTGATGGAAAATATCGAAATATTATTGCAATTGATTTAGCTCATGGAGAAAAAAATGTCTATTGATAAGTATTCAAGACGACCAAAAGCTGAGTTAACCCCTCAAAAGGGGCGCTATGAACTTTATAATCTTAGTGAAAATCCATTTCCTTCTTCTCCATTCGTAAATCCAAATTCAAATGATGCACGTAACAATGGAGAAATATATGAACCATCTATTCGGGAACAAGAATATCAAGCTATTGAAGAAAACTTCTTAAAAGTTCCCCAAAGCGATCCGAATCACCTACGCCTAGGCTATATGATGGATACTTCATATATCGGACGTGGGAATGGAAAAACTGCCTTCTTGACTAATCTACAAAAGAGAATTAATCAAGATTTCGGTTTATCTATTTCTAATGAAATGAACAAATGCTTTGCAATTATAGTTGCTCCAGAGCCAGGTGGAAAGACGAAAACTTTTGAAAGTTTTGTTGATTTGTTTATTAGTCGGATATTTGAGTCTAATGTAATTGAAGATAGTCTTATATCATTGCGCCTTGATGCAATCATTGATTTATATGAAGAGTTTGACCCTGACAAGCATTTTTCTGATGAAGACGATTTAAAGGGCAAGTTACAGTCACTAAAGTGGTATGCGGATAATCATATCGATTTTAGTAAAATTTCTCAACAAATTCTTTCAAACTCATATTTGCAAGATTTACCTCTAGACTTTCCTATTTTTTCGTCAACTCCTTTATTCTTTCAGTTAGTTAATCAAAATGATTTTAAAGAATATTTTAAAAACTTAAAACGTGGCAAACCAAAAATTGAATTTACTTTCTCACATCTTGTAAATCTATTCTTGGCAGCAGGTTTCAATGGAGCATACATATTTGTTGATGATTTTGAACGTATTCCAGACTTTCAAAGTGAAAGACAGAAGAGAGATTTTGCTTTAGAGTTGAGAACTTGTCTTTTTGATGGACTTTATACAAATGCAAGGACTGGATTTTATAATTTGATACTTATATTACACGCTGGAGTCCCACGTTTAATTCAATTTGCTTGGGAACAAAGTGGACTAGAGCATAGATCGCCAATTTCTTTCAAAAAGATACCTAAAAATGTTATTCTTTTTGAAAAGATACAACTTGAGGATACATTCTCTTTAGTTCAGAAATACCTTCAAGCTTATCGAATAAGAGAGGTCGCTGCTGATACATTCTCTCCTTTCACCAAGGATGCTGTAACCAAGATAGCTGAGTTAAATGAGTTTAACGCTTCTAGAATTCTAAAAATGGCTTATGAAGTTCTTGAGCGTGCTATAGAGCAAAGTAGTTCTGAAATTGATGTTGATTTTATTCTATCGACCGATGAAGCTAATCAGCTAACTGAGCAGCGTCAGGTAAGTGGTATTTCTGAAGCAAACACAAAAGATTTAATGAAAGAATCATACGAAAAGAAGCATGGTCATGGATCAACATTGCCTTAATAGGGAAGATTTATCGAAATTTATTGAAGTAGAATTTGGCTTAGCTGATTTATCAGAAGATGCTCATATTGGCTCACTAATTGAAGCATGGGAGAACTGGTATCTAGAGTTTGTGTGTTTAGCAACTCTTCTTTCTCAAGTTCTTGAAAATAAACAGAAGCAATCGATCAATGTTTATGCTATCCTACAAGGAGTTTATTCTTTTTCAGAACGTAAAGGATTGTTCAGTATTGAGCCACTTGATGAAAAATTTATAGAGTATATGCTTAGTAGATATGTTCGCAAAGAAGAATTAGAGATTGAAGAGCATTTGATAGAAATTCGGAGAGACTTTGGTGAGTATAGGTACTGAATCTGTTCCCCAAAAATACCGTTTCGTAATTGACACAATGGCACTCATCTCTTATTTTTCTCTGCTATTCAATGAACCATCAAAAATCTCTTCGAGAGGTCTGTTATATATAGACAAAGTTTTTCAGAGTGACAGTAATTATTTAATGACCATACCGAGCATTGTCTTTGTGGAGATATTCGACAAGTGGTTCCGTGGATTTACTCCAACAGATGAAGAGTTTAGAGCTAAGTTTATATCAGAAGTTTTTAAGCCTATAAAATCTTGTCCAAATATTGAGATTAGAGAGCTAGACATTGAAGTGCTAGAACAATTTTTACACTTAGATGATCCATATATAAATTTAGAGAATCGAGACAAAATTGTCTTAGCTTCAGCAGTGGTTCTTGAATCTCCACTGATTACTTCAGATGGAAAGATAAAGGAATATGTTGAAAAATATAAAAACATCATTCCCGCTATTATCTGAGGAAAGTAACCTCATGATAAATTCTGTTCTCTCTCCACTGCCAGCCGTTAAAACGACTGGCTAACTCCCGCTTGATGTTATTTAAGTTTTCAGGGACCAAGGAGTAGGGAGTCAATACTGCTCGGTAATCGCTCCACTTCTTCCCCCCTCAGCTCCCCCAGCTCCCCAGCTGACAGCTTCTATCAAACCAATTACCATGGTCAATGAGTATTATTACATTATTGCAGTTATTATAGTAATGTTAAGAATTTGTTAATTTTGTTGAATAATTCAAAGTTTATCAGCTTTGATACTAGTTTCACTGACCTACTGCCATTATCAGGAGCAAGCATCAGCTATGATTCCTTACCAGTCCTTTCCCTCTGACACACATCCCACTCCATCCCATAATGAAGAGTTTTCACAGCAACCAGATAAACCAGAGGAAGCCTGCGGAGTCTTTGGCATCTACGCACCAGGGGAAAAAGTCGCCAAGTTAGCTTATTTCGGTTTATTTGCCCTACAGCACCGAGGTCAAGAATCAGCAGGAATTGCCACCTTTGAAGGAAACAAGGTGCATTTACACAAAGACATGGGTTTAGTGTCTCAGGTTTTCAAAGAGGAGAGTTTGAGCCAGATGCCAGGGAAGATGGCAGTGGGTCATACCCGTTACTCTACCACCGGCTCTAGCCTGGTTGCCAATGCCCAACCAGCGGTTGTGGAAACTCGCCTTGGTCCTCTGGCTCTAACTCACAATGGTAACTTAGTCAATACTCCAGAGCTGCGTGAGGATCTGCTGCGGCGTAATTGTAACTTTCTCACAACAACTGACTCAGAATTGATTGCTCTGGCAATTGGCGAAGAAGTTAACAGAGGCAAAGAATGGTTAGAAGCAGCAATCAGCTCTTTTAATCGCTGTAAAGGAGCCTTTAGCTTGGA
>JAAHHL010000262.1 GCA_010672185.1 Caldora sp. SIO3E6
TTTATTGGGAAATTAATCAAGCCAAGGTTGAGCAATTAAAAACTAGAGCAGGAAGATTTATTTTAGCCACTAATCAACTAGATAAAAGTCAATTGAGTTCTGATGAAATCTTGGTTAAATATAAAGACACCAACGATTGAGTGGATAATAAATCACTGGTGCCCAGAGGCTGCTAAGAATTGCTGAAGAAAGAGCAATGCGCTGATGATCTGTCCAGATTTCTGCCAAGGTGCGATCGCCCATAAAACTATACTGAATTGCGGTTACTGTTTCCCCAACCACTGCCATGCCAAAAACAATTAGGGCTACTGAGATAAAATCTTCCTGAATATAGCGCTGTTTCTGAATCCGAGCAGTCATAATTCCGACAATAGCAAGACTTAACACATGGGTAGGGTGAGGAGAGGTCATGCCATCTTGAATCAGTCCCAAAGCTAGGGCTGCTAAAACTCCCTGAAATGCCGTGCGTTTGACGCTCCAAGCAACAACCCAAATCAACAGCCAGTTTGGGGTAATTCCCAACAATTCCATCCCTGGCAAGCGTGCAGGTAAGACCATCAAGCAAATGATAACTGAGCTAATGGTCACTACCCAGTTGATAATTTGACGAGTCCAAGGTGAATACTGAGATGCCTTATTCATCGAAATAATTAGGGAAAGAGACCCCGTTCTAGAAGAACGGTGGAGTATCAAAAGTATAAGATTTAGTAACGGAGAATGTTACTCAGGATAGGTAACTAACCACTCTAGGTAACTAATTGGTGCAGTCAACTCAATAATTGCTTCTGGCGCAGGACTTTTCTCGAGATTTACCGATTCTACACGTCCTAATGGCAAACCAGAAGGAAAGAGTTGGCTGACGGGTGAAGTAGACACAACATCTCCACTACGGACATCTGGTACTTTGTCAAAAAACTGCATTACAGCACGATTAGACCCTTGTCCTCGGATAAAACCCATACTTCGACTACGGCTGATTACAGCACCTACCCTACTAGTAGGATCACTGATCAGCAAAACACGGCTGCTATTTGGTGTCACACTAACGATCCTACCAACTAAACCTCCATGCCCCATGACAATAAAACCGACTTTGATGCCATCTTTACTACCTCGACCTAGAGTTACCTGTTGCCACCAGTGATCTGCACTACGCCCTACTATAGGAGCCACAATTCCTTGCTTTTTCTGAGCTTCTACATAGCCCAACAGATCTTTTAATTTTTGATTTTGGCTTTCAAGTTCAACTAACTGCTCTTGCAATTCTAGAACACGAGCATTTGTTAGGTGCTCCTCTGGAGTCGGACCTAGTTTAAAAGGACGGGTTAGTAGTTGATAAGACTCCAAGATTACGGCACCTTGAGTCTGACGCAATAACCAGGCTGCACTTAGAGTAGCTCCTACCAGTACAATTGCCACTCCATGTCGCTCCCACCAACGACGCATTATATACATAATTTGTTTATCAACGGTTAGCTTTTGGCTGACAAAGATTGACGAAAATCAATAATTTGATTCATAAGGTTAGAAAATTATTCCCTCAATTTGGAAATTTAATAACTGAGCTTCTGAATCGAAAATTGGGGATTTTGGAATTTTTAATTTTCCAGGACTTACAGGCAAATCACCTACTCAGTAAGTTGAGAGAGTTTGACAATATGCCTCACTTTAATAGTATTTTCTGGCACTCTACTCTCAAATCCTGACAATTTCTCAATAGGATTAGTTCCCTAATCAGTAATCCAAAATCCCTTGAGCACTAGATGGTGCGAGAGCGACCACTAAAGACACGCTCTAACTGCTTGAAGTTCTCCAGAACTCGACCTGTTCCCAAAACAACACAGCTTAGAGGATCTGCTGCAACGTGGGTTACGATGCCAGTCTCATGACTGATTAAAGTATCCAAGCCCTGTAATAATGCACCTCCACCTGCCAACATAATACCTCTATCAATAATGTCTGCTGCCAACTCTGGTGGTGTCCTCTCCAAGGTTCGTTTAACCGCATCAACAATTACTGACAATGGTTCTGACATACTTTCACGGATTTCTGGTCCTTTAATAGTGACAGTTCTTGGTAAACCAGATAGTAGATGTAAACCCCTTACCTCTAGATTTGTATCATCGTCGTCATGAGTGGGATAAGCGGAACCGATCCGAATTTTAATTTCTTCAGCGGTACGTTCCCCAATTACCAAGTTATGGACTTTTTTCATGTACTGAGTGATGGATTCACTCAGCTCATCCCCAGCAATACGTACAGATTCACTGAGAACCGTACCTTGCAAACTAAGTACGGCGACTTCCGTAGTACCGCCGCCTATATCAATAATCATGTTGCCGGTTGGCTCTGCTACTGGCAACCCAGCACCAATAGCTGCTGCTACTGGCTCATCAATAAGGTAAACATCTCGGGCACCGGCTTGAGATGCTGCCTCCATAACTGCCCTTCGTTCGACACCAGTAACACCACTAGGAATGCCAATCACAATCCGGGGTGAAACCAGAGTTCTGCCTTCGTGTACCTGCCGGATAAAGTGCTTAAGCATCAGTTCCGCAGTATCGAAGTCGGCAATTACACCATCGCGGAGGGGACGCAGGGCAACCACATTACCTGGGGTTCTGCCCAACATTTTTTTTGCGTCCTCCCCCACGGCCAGTGGTTCGTTTTTGTCTTGATCCATGGCAACAACGGAAGGTTCTTGGAGAACAATTCCCTTGCCAGACACATATACTAAAGTATTAGCAGTGCCTAGATCTATACCCATGTCCCTTGAAAGGGAAAAGCGATTTAAGAGACCCACTAGTTTTTACGCCCCCAAAGTCAAATGCTGCTGTGTATGATGGAAATTTACTTGAACTGTAACCGAGGTGGATTTTATTACGTTTTCTATGGTTCGTCTAGTGAACTAGAGTAATTCATCAGTAAACGCAGTGAAACCCCTTCTTCAGTTAGGTAGGAAGGGGAGGAATAGCTATCTTTCTCTGACCCAATAAGGCTGCCTTAGAGAAAGACAATCCAGTAACAGCAGACGACTAATCCCCTGTTTCGCTGCAAAAACTGGACTTTTTTGGTAGACTTAACTTCAGCTCCGGAGTATCTTTTGCCAAGGTCAACTCTTAACATGGAGATAATCCTCAAAAGTAGAGTGTGTAGTTCCTTCCCTCTATCTCAACCAAGATGTCCTTACAGAACAACTGACATTATAGTTCGGGAAATAGAACCTTTGATCCGGAAGGATTTTACATAGAGCGTTTCAGGGAATTGCCTCAAGTAGTGTTTTCTCAAGAAGGATTATAGATTGTCTCATATTCCGTCAATTAGCTAAAGTAGATCTAGCAATAAATACTTATGTACTAAATACCATGATCCGTCTCAATGTAGTTAATCTTGTTGGTCGCGTAGGTATGGAGCCAGATGTTCGGTACTTCGAGTCTGGTACTGTTAAATGTAGGCTGACACTGGCTGTAAATCGTTTCAGCCGCAATAGCGACCAGCCAGACTGGTTCAACTTAGAGCTGTGGGGTAAAAATGCGGAAACAGCTGCTAATTACGTGCGCAAAGGTAAGTTAATTGGGGTACAGGGTTCTTTGAAGATAGATCGATGGAGCGATCGCGCTACAGGAGTAGAGCGCACATCTCCAATAGTCAGAGTAGATCGCTTTGAATTCCTTGGTTCCAAGCGAGATGAAGAATCTGGCTCATTCAATAGTTACAATAATGACACAGAGTTTTGACGCCTAACACCCATTGGTGACAAGTTAAGGCAAAATTGCCAAGGGAGACGCGGGGACGCGGGGACGCGAAGACGCGGAGAGCAGAGGAAGAGGAATAACTGCCATTTTTCAGCAATCCTTGGTTATTTCCATATATAGGGTTTTGGAGAGTGCTCAAACGCGCTTATATAGTACTTGACAAAATGCACGACCCTTTAACTTGTTACCAATGCCTAACACCTAATACCTAACTATGGCAGCTCAGTAACTGATTTGCAGAGTAACTGAAGCTTGTACCTCCTGCTCACCTCCAATTATCGGTATAGTAACTTGCCCAGCAAGTGCAGCCGTCCTGGTAAAAAGGGGCATCTGCGATTGTGGGGGTGTAGCACCGTTAATTTGAATAGTGACAATATCTTTGCGGGTAAGATTCAAGGTGCTTAAAACGACATCAGCTTGTTGTTGTGCATCTTGAGTAGCTTCCCGCAAAGCTTCCTCTTGAGCAGCAGCGATCACACTATCGGATGCGGTGAAGCTAACACGATCAATCCGGGTAGCTCCTGCTTGAACAGCTTCATCCAAAATTGCCCCAGCTTGCTCAGTAGGAATCTTAAAACTTACCGTATTGATGGCTCTATAACCAATTATTCTTTGCACATTGTTCTGGTTGCTATAATTCGGGTTAAGTCTGATACCGGTAGTTTGCAGTTTGGCTACATTACGCGATCGCAGCAATTCTACTACTGCTGTTGAACGACGGGCTGCTTCTTCCTGGGCGAGAATAGCGGTTTTTCCCTGAACTTCAACCCCTAGTTGTACCTGAGTCATGGTTGTGGGAATCATTTCTACTCCTCTACCAGTGACAGTCAGAGTACGTAAGAGTCTTTCTTGGGCAGTAGCAGGGTAGCTTAGAGATAGCGTCAGTAGACCTACCGCCAAAGGAATAATCGGTAATCGCCGACTAGCTTGAGCAAAGTAACTCAACCAAATAGCTGGATTCATAACAAAATCAATTTTTTATACATAAACCTTCAACTCTAGCAGTTCTCTAATTTAATTCTCTAATTTCCTACATATTAAACTCTCAAATCATTAGTGTGATGCTCTGTAGGCACGGCATGTGGGTTGGAAGATATCGGTGTTCTTCGTTGGGTTAGTTCAACCAGCTTTTGACATCCTCTCCCAGCAACCCTAGTGGGTATGCAGGGAGATTCCTGAGGTCGCCCCCAGAATTTCCTGCTTTACCACCCCCCAACCTTATCGGTTATGGGCGGAGCACTGCGAAGGTTTCCGGTAGAGTAGAGAAAGTAATTTCTTAGCAACTAATGGCTGATGCAATTGCCTGGGTGAGTTTTTTGGCACCCACTAACTCAATCTCATCTTTCTCTGCTCAACAGCCGCTTTTCGCAGCAGCAACAGAAGCAACAGAACAAGAAACAGCAAATGGTTCACTGATATTGGCAGGAGTACTGCTGAGTCTAGTCGTAATTTACTTTGCCAGTAAACTGGGAGGCGAAATTTGCTCTCGGATTAACTTACCACCTGTATTAGGTGAACTGATAGGTGGTGTCATTGTCGGGATTTCTGCTCTCAATCTACTGGTTTTTCCAGAAGGGGGTGCAGATGCCTCGAGCTCAATGATTATGAACTTCCTTCAGAGCACTGGTGGTCTCAATCCAGAAGCAGCAAATTCAGTATTTGAGGCTCAAAGTGAAGTCATTTCTGTTTTGGCGGAATTAGGAGTCATTATTCTGTTATTTGAAATCGGATTGGAATCTGATCTTCAAGAATTGATCCGTGTTGGACCCCAAGCTGCTGTTGTGGCGGTGGTGGGAGTCGTGGCTCCCTTTGTCGCTGGCACTGCTGGCTTAGCTTTCATCTTTAACATTCCCGCTGTACCAGCAATTTTTGCTGGTGCGGCTCTGACAGCTACCAGTATTGGCATAACAGCTAAAGTCTTGGCAGAAATTGGTCGTCTCAGTTCCAAAGAAGGTCAAATTATTATTGGTGCAGCAGTACTTGATGATGTTCTAGGTATTATTATCTTGGCAGTAGTTGCTAGTCTGGCGAAGACTGGAGAAATTGTTATTACCAACGTCATCTATCTCATTATCAGCGCAGGAGTTTTCCTGGTAGGTTCAATTTTACTTGGTCGCTTCCTGAGTCCCTATTTTGTCGGCTTGGTCAATGAAATGAAGACTCGCGGCCAAGTTCTGATTACTGCATTGATTTTTGCCTTACTATTGTCTTATGTTGCTGCTGCTATCCAATTAGAAGCAATTTTGGGAGCATTTGCAGCAGGACTAATTCTGGCAGAAACGGATAAGCGCCGAGAATTAGAAGAACAGGTGATACCAGTAGCCGATGTACTGACACCGATTTTCTTTGTAGTTGTCGGAGCCAGAACTGATTTAAGTGTTCTCAATCCTACGGTTCCTAGCAATCGCGAGGGATTGATTTTAGCAGTTTTTTTGATCGTAGTAGCAATTGTTGGTAAAGTCATCACCGGCTTCACAGTCTTTGGTCAACCTGGTATCAATAAATTGGCCATTGGAGTCGGCATGATTCCTAGAGGCGAAGTAGGGTTGGTCTTTGCTGGTGTGGGAGCTGAGAGTGGTGCTTTATCAGAAGCGACTGAGGCTGCCATCATTGTTATGGTTATCCTAACAACCTTTCTCGCACCTCCTTTGCTACGACTAGTGTTTCAGGCAAAAGATGGGGAAAGTACTCCTACAGAAATTACTGCTTTAGATGGTAGCAGTACAAAAACTGTGGTACTAGAACAAGAACCACCCTCGACCTCAACACCCGAAGACTAATATTAAAACTTTCACAGGCGTGGCGACAGCCGTTATGGAGGTAAGAAACAATTCAAATTCTCTTGCTGAAGTTACCTGTTGCCTGTTGCCTTTTTTCTTGAGAGGACTCTCGTAGCTGATAGGTCTAATCGGAATGGCAAATACCTAAACCATATTTTTGATTTGGGTAAACCCGTGTATAATGTCATTTCTGAAACTTAACTTTGCCCTGCTACGTCATTTGGGTTTATCTGCCTCTAGTAGACAACTACAAAGCGGTAAACAATTTTGGGTGCAGCAAATACAGCTTTAGCTATTGTGAGAGTATAGTTGTAAATTGTGTATCTATATTGACAAATGACAATAGATCTGATTTGCATTTTTTACCTCAACAATTGCTTTGAACCTGACCAATCATCAGGCCGCTCTCTTAATGTAGTACCGCGCTTTCAACAGGAGCAATAAATAATCGTGAGATTTCGCTGGCTGATAGTACTCTTTAGCATTCTCAATGTCCTTGTCTGTGCATCTGCTGCGGAAGCAGGTGGTAGGCTCCTGCGTTGGAGCTTTAAGGAGAACAAACTAGAGTTCATTACAGCTCAAGGAGTTCAACCCCAAGCACAATTATTGAGAGAAAGGAATGAGCCGACCAAGGTAGTCATTGATTTGCCTGGGACTCGTCTTGGACAAGCGACACAAAGACGGCAGTATAGGGGTCTGATTCGGGAAATCAGAGCGGGTCAATTTCAACGCAATATGGCTCGGATTGTGATTGAATTAGCCCCTGGCTATACCATAGATCCTCAACAAGTGAAGTTCCGGGGAATTACTGCGAGTCGATGGACAGTAGATTTACCAGAACCTCAAAGGATATCTTCCCCTAGCTTGCCACCTACCAGGAGAACCCCTCAAACAAATCCCAATTCTTCTGAAAGAAGAAGCTCTTCCGGCTCACAAAGGCGCTCCCAAAATACAGTATCAAGCTCTACTACCCGACTAGAAAGTTTTCAGGTAAGTAGAAATGGATTTTTCATCCGTACCAGTGGCAGAGAGCCAAAAAATATTGAGGTAGAGCGGAGTCGCAATCGCCGCCAAATTGATATTGAACTGGAAGATACAGTTCTCTCTGAGAGACTATCAGAGAAAGATGTTGAAGTAAATCGCTATGGTGTTAGCGAAGTTGAATTTGAACAGATTGAAAAGTCACCGCCAGTTGTCCGAATTCGCATGAATGTTGAAAGGGACAGCCCGGATTGGGATGCAGCTTTCAACAGTGAATTGGGGTTGGTGATTATACCTCGTGCTCCTATTTCATCCTTAGAGGATTCAGCTTCTGGAAGACCTACTCGACCGATAGACAATACTAGGACTAGTCGATTAACAACAATTGAGTCAGTTGAATTGGCTAACAATGGCACTCAGTTATTGATTAGGTCTAACCAACAGGTGAGAGCTACTAATCAGTGGAACCGAGGAGCGAACGCCTTTCAAATTACCCTTCCCTCTGCCCGATTGGCAGACAAGTTCGCTGGTCCCCAACTTAATGCTAACAGTCCCT
>JAAHHL010000263.1:0-2126 GCA_010672185.1 Caldora sp. SIO3E6
AAAAAATCCCAAGAAATTGCATCTCTTAGCTCAAAAACCTGGCATCAACCCGGGTAACCTTGGGGGATGCAGATGCCCAAAACAGCGGATAAATGCTGCATTCATTCTTACTTATTACTTGTTACTTATTACTTGTTACTTATTCAGCAAGCCCTAAATAGTAAAACTCTTGTGTAACTTCGCATCTTGCCTGTCCTTAAATCGGCTACTACAAGATCTGTCATCAGCTTCGCTGGTGCTGGAGGCAATCGCACACCCTTGCATCACCAGCTAAAGTGATTCCATAGATGAGGTTGGGTTACGTTTTGATCTTCATCTACTTAAGGGGGAAAACTTGCTTGCCCAACTCGATAATTTCTCGTTTTTCCTGAGCTGTTAAGTAATCTTGCCCACTCAAAAAACTGCCCCCTGGACGTTCAGGATCACCTCCTGCATCCAGATATCGTTGTCTGGCTCTAGCAAAGATTTCTTTGAGTCTTTGATAGAGTTTCTTTTCTAATTCTGTCGGTTCTCTCATTGCTTACATTTTCCAGTTGGTTGGGACGATTTCACCGTTGGGTAAAATAACTGAGATCGGTAAGATGGTACTGGAGGTTGCAATATACCAATCTCCACTATCTCTATCATAAAATTCGTACTCAAGCAGGTCTAGGGTTTGTAGAGCATTAATTACTAAGTATTGTAATTCGGTCGGTTCCACAGTTGATTATTTTGTATCGGACTCCTTGGATATCGTACCAGGAAAACTGCATTGCTCCGTTGTTCTGGTGGCTACCAGCGTAGCAAATAATATCATGTCCGGTCGAATACTTACACTTTGGTGATAAAAAGGCAGAGGGCAGAAGGCAGAGGGCTCCAAGGAAAGAAGCAAGGTTGCAAGGTAGAAGGATACGATAAGTGTTTAGCAGGATTTGATATAAACTACAACCTCTCATAATAAAATTTTTGTGATGCCGGAAGTGAAGGAGGAGACTACTACAAGTCCCATTATTCCTGATGTAGGGGCAAAGCATTTGGGCGATAATTCACCGATTAAACCCAAAGTATACAATCCAAATGCTTTGCCCTCTGCTAGTTGGGAACAAGGTAGAAAATTTTCCGCAGAACAGTGTACTCCTAGCGCTACTCACAGATGAGGATAAATTGGTGCTTATCTTGCCTGCTATAGCCTTGGGTAATTTGGATAAAGATTCAGAGGAAGTACACCAAACACTGCTAGCGCTACTCACAAATGAGAATAAACAGGTGCGTATCTTGGCTGCGAAGGCATTGGGTGATTTGGGTAGGAAATCTAGTGAGATTACCCCTACTGTCATCCACTGGATTCAGCAATATCAAGATTCAGAGTATGTAGGCAAGGAGATAGATTTACTGTGGGATTTGGTAGTGCGGGATAAAGGATAAGGTAAATGTTAAGCGATCGCGCGATTACAAATATCACCTAAATCAAATAAGCTAAATCTGGAAATGCGATCGCCTACAGCATCAGCAATAGCTAATAGCATATAATCATATTTCTTGGAGCTGAGATATTGCGAGATTTTCAGTCAGTTTCCCAGCCCACCCAGAGTTTAAACTCTGGGCTAATAGCTTAAGTCCACTCAAGTGGACTAGAATTTTTGTTAGGTTACCAGAAATTGTTGAAAAATATTATACAGTGCTTTGCACTATAACAAAGTACAGCAGATAAAAGTCCCCCTTTTTAAGGGGGATTTAGGGGGATCAACAATGTGCCCCATAGCAGAGTAAACTGCTGTAAATTTAGCGCACAAACAACCAGAAAAATTATTATTTTGCGTTTCCCATTGTTTAGTCAAATTACAGTCGTCTTAAGACGACTTTAGCTATAAGCCGTAGATTTAAATCTACGGTGGTTGAGCCAAAGCAATACAATTGTGCGATCGCTAATATTACCCAAACCCAATAAAATATAGTTGCTTAGATTACAGACAATGGGGAGAGATACGGAGGGCGGGTTTTGTTGCAGCAATTATCGTCCCTAGGGAGAATTGACTAGCTAAACCCGCCCCTACAGCAGGATATCCTGAATATAATGTAGGATGGACAAGTTTGATTTGCGATCGCTAAAATTCCAACTATTTTTTCCTGAGATTCCAGTTGTCTTA
>JAAHHL010000263.1:2226-8049 GCA_010672185.1 Caldora sp. SIO3E6
CTAGGGAGAATTGACTAGCTAAACCCGCCCCTACAGCAGGATATCCTGAATATAATGTAGGATGGACAAGTTTGATTTGCGATCGCTAAAATTCCAACTATTTTTTCCTGAGATTCCAGTTGTCTTAAGACTACTTTAGCTATAAGCCGTAGATTTAAATCTACGGTGGTTGAGCCGAAGCAATACAATTGTGCGATCGCTAATATTACCCAAACCCAATAAAATATAGTTGCTTAGATTACAGATGATGGGGAGAGACACGGAGGGCGGGTTTTGTTGGAGCAATTATCATCTCTGGGGGGAATTGACTAGCTAAACCCGCCCCTACAGCCCGATATCCTGAATATAATGTAGAATTAGCAAATTGAATTTGCGATCGCTAATATTACCCAAACCCAATAAAATATAGTTGCTTGATTACAGACAATGGGGGGAGATACGGAGGGCGGGTTTTGTTGCAGCAATTATCGTCGCTAGGGAGAATTGACTAGCTAAACCCGCCCCTACAGCAGGATATCCTGAATATAATGTAGGATGGACAAGTTTGATTTGCGATCGCTAAAATTCCAACTATTTTTTCCTGAGATTCCAGTTGTCTTAAGACTACTTTAGCTATAAACCGTAGATTTAAATCTACGGTGGTTGAGCCGAAGCAATACAATTGTGCGATCGCTAATATTACCCAACCCCAATACAATATAGTTGCTTAGATTACGGACAATGGGGGGAGACACGGAGGGCGGGTTTTGTTGGAGCAATTATCGTCTCTGGGGGGAATTGACTAGCTAAACCCGCCCCTACAGCGGGATATCCTGAATAAGTGTGGAAGCCATGCCAGACGTCGGTTTCAATCCTATGGTAAGCAAAACTTGGACAAGGTTTTTGCATTGATGGGCTCAATTTCTTTGCACCGACTTGGGAAATTTTCTAACACCAATACCTCAAAACTCACCTACCACCTGCCACCTACCACCTATTCTTTCCCCGAAAGTTACGACTTCCTGAAGCAAGCCCTAATTAATCCACTTGTGTTGTTGAGTAAAGATCATATCTAACTGAATATAAGTGAATTGTTCACTCAACGCTGAGTAAAGCTGTTCCCGCAAGAGATCTTGTTGCCTTAAAGAACCACAAGATTCGTTCTCATCCACAATATACACCTGCACGTAGACCAAACGACCAATTTCTAGGGACTTCACCTGCCAAGTTACTGAGTCCATTAGCTCAAAGATTTGGGCAATGCTGGTATGAATCGAGGTTACTTTTTCTGAGTTCGGACGATACCCGACAATTTGTCGCCATGCATCACGGCTAATTTTCAGGGGAATGGATATAGTACAGACAACTAGCAAAATTACAAGTACCGGATCGGCATAGGGGGCAAACCTGGAGATTGGTGTATTTTGTGTCAATTGAATTACCAAAAATGCCACCGCAACTGCAAAACTAATAAATCCATCAATAAGCCAATTCTGAGCATCAACTGCTGCCAGGGAGGAACCAGAACGCTGGGCTAATTGCCGAACCCGCCAAGCCAATCCAAAACAACCTGCGGCGGCTACACATGCATAGCTAATGGCAATGCCTGCGGAAATAGGTCGCCCCCCAGTGAATAAGGCGGAGATGGCAGAGATCAGGGCAAATATACAGATACTCCCGATTAACAGCCCTTTGCTAAGGTTGAGCATAGGTTCAAAGACAATATAACCAAAGGGATAATGCTCATTTCCGGGGCGCATGACTAGGCGCGATACTTTTTGGGTGAGGAGAGCAATCGCAAATCCAATCAGTGAGAAAAAACCATCTAAAAGAATTGCTTCTGATTTGGTAATCAGCGCAAACCCCAAACCCAACAGAGCCATACCCAAAGTCCCGAAAGTGTTCAATCGCAAGGCACGGGTTTCAAGCTCGGTGGTTCTTAGCATAGGTTAGGATAGTTGACGGGTAGTTACAGTGATTTAGATGCAGAAAGATTCGCAAATTTAAAGTAATATATGCTAATCTAAATCCTTACTGGATGATAGCGAAAAGATCCGTAAAATCTCAGACATGGCTACAGAATTCCACTACCCAGATATTGCCACTAAAGCCATATCAGGTATCTTATCGGAAAAACGCTCCTCCTATGCCAAAAGAAAATTTGGGTTGAGCGAGGTGCAGCAACCGATTATGGAGGCTTCCCCAGAAGTGCGCCGTATTATTGAAAGAGTGTTGCAGGCAGAAAAAGATAAAATATATTTAAAAGTTCCTCGTAATATTAATGATGATATCTTGAGAATACTCAAGGAAGAAGTACAATGAAGTTGATGTCAGTCAAGCTCTGTAACTTTCGCCAATTTTATGGGAAAACCCCAGAGATTGTTTTGGCTAATGGGGAGAAAAATACCACGATTATTCATGGTAATAATGGTGCTGGCAAAACCACCTTACTGAATGCCTTTACTTGGGTACTATACGAAAAATTTAGTGCAGCTTTTGCTTCGGAAGAGCGATTGGTTAATAAACGGGCAATTGCGGAAGCTCCTCTACAAGAACCAGTAGAATGCTGGGTAGAAATTGGATTTGAGCATCACAATAAACGTTACCAAGTGAAGCGTTTGTGCCGTGCTTACAAAACTAGCACCACAATTGAACAATCCCCTAGTGAATTGTACCTACAGATAGCAGGAGATGATGGGCGCTGGTTACTACCGCAGCAACTACCAGATGATATCATCGGTCGCATTCTACCAGCTAGCTTGCATCAATACTTCTTTTTTGATGGGGAACGGATTGAGCAGATTGTCCGTTCTGATAAAAAGTCGGAAATTGCTGAAGCAACTAAGACTTTGCTGGGAGTAGAAGTACTAAATCGCTCCATTAAGCATTTGAAAGAGGCGAAGAAATCTCTGGAAGCCGAGTTGGCTTTGATTGGAGATTCCCAAACTAAACAGTTGTTAAAAGAAAAACAACAGCTCGAACAACAAAGCCAAGAACTCTGGGAGCGTCAACAGGAAGTCGAAGAGGAATTAACACACCAAGCCCAGTTAAAGAAAACTATTGGCAAGCGCTTATTAGAATTTAGTGGTGCTCAAGAGTTGCAACAACTGCGAGATGAACTAGAATCTCAAGAAAAATCCATCCGCCAACAGCTAAAAGATGCTAAAGAGACCCTAAAACAGGCTATATCTACTAGGGGTTACACTGTGTTACTAACAAAAGCCGCAGGGCAATTTCGTGAGATTGTCGATCAACTGCGACAACAGGGGGAATTACCGGTGGGTATCAAGCGGCAATTTGTAGAAGATTTGCTCCATCAGCAACGCTGTATCTGTGGCACAGAACTAATTGCAGGCACTGATGTTCATCAGAATGTACAAAGTTGGATGGATAGAGCAGGAGTTGCGGATGTAGAAGAAACAGCAATTAAGATGAGTATTCAGTTAGATGAACTGGATAAAAAAATACCCAATTTTTGGCAAGAACTTGACGAGCAACAAGGAAATATTGCTCAAGGAAGAGCAGAACTTTCTCGCATTGAGACTCAGTTAGATGATATTCAGCGAAAATTGAGAAATTTCCCGGATGCAGATATTAGTCAATTGCAAAAAGATTTAGACCAAGCAGAAACAATTGTTCAAGAATTTATCTTAGAAAAAGGGGCAAATCAGCAGCAAATCGAAAGATTAGGAGCTGATATTGAGACAAAAACCAAGCAGATTGCCCAACATGAAATGAATAGCCAGAAGGAAGCTCTAGCTCAACGACGTATTGCTGCTGCTCAAGATGCCATTGAGCGACTAAACCAGGTAAGAATGCGCCTCAATCAACAGTTTCGCTCTTCCCTAGAAAAGCGAGTTCAGGAAATATTTGCTTCTATTTCCTTTACTCCCTACATACCTAAGTTAACTGAAACCTACGAACTACAGTTGACAGAAGATACCGCCGGGAAAGAGACATTAGTGGCTGCTTCTACCGGCGAAAATCAGATTCTCAGTCTTTCCTTTATTGGTGGCATTATTGATCGAGTCAGGGAATGGATTCAGGAGAATGCTTTGATGGGACTCGATAGTAGTACCTTCCCCATGGTTATGGATTCTCCCTTTGGAAGTTTAGATGAAATCTACCGACGACAAATTGCCAAAGTACTTCCCACTTTAGCCAATCAACTGGTAGTTTTAGTAACCAAGACCCAGTGGCGAGGAGAAGTACAAGAGGAGATAGCTAAACATATTGGTAGGGAATATGTACTTACCTACCATTCTCCTAAACCTCAATGTGAGGAAGATTCCATTGAGTTAGGAGGAGTGTACTACCCCTTAGTACAACAAAGCAGTAATCAGTTTGAATATACTGAGATTGTAGAGGTGGAGTATGATTTTTAGTGGCGTGACACAGCTAAAAATGAGTAATAGATGTAGTGCGTTCGCGTAGCGTGCGCGTAGCGCAAACATCTTGCTCGCTTTTTATATACCTCTAGCGAGCGAGACGCTCGCACTACGAAAATCTATTCTATCATTTTAGCTGTGTCGGTCCACTACACTTGTTTAACTTGACAATAACAGGGAACATAAGGTATATTTATGGATTGTGTCGAGTTAATCGACTCACCTCTCCTGATCCTTGAAAACTGCATAAATTTGTCGAAGTGTATCAATGGCTTACTTGGGGCTTGCTTCCAGGCTAAGAAATTGACACTTACTCAAGAATTAGCTTTACAAAACTATTTCCCTCAACGGGGATGTAAACGCTTTTTCGTTTGCGCATCGCGCCGCATTCTGTTTCTAGACAAATTTATTCCCCGTAAGGGGATGAGTGGGACTATCAGTTGCTCACGGGTGAACGAAAAAAGGTGTGGGAAGTGTGGGAAGTGTGGGAGGTGTGGGGAGATGGAGATACAAGAGAGAACTTATAATTTTTTGAACACTGAGGCTGAAGTCCAAGGAATTGGCAAGCGCTTGGATACCCAAGAGTTTAGGTGATTTCTAGGAAAAAATGTACCTATCGTAGTGCCGTGACCCAGCTAAAACTGTGCAATAGAAAATCCACAGCTTTTGTTGGAAATTCAGGGGTTTGAACCATTTTCCTAATGAACCATTTTAGCTGGGTCACGGCAGTAGGGTGTGTTAGCGCAGCGTAACGCACCAAATTATGGGTACAATCATTTTTAAAAATCGCCTTATCAATCGCTCTGTGGTGGTAGGATTTGTCCTAGCTCTTGCTGCCGGAGCAGTTAAGTTGTTTTTCCTAGCTTTCCCAATTAAGAAGGTGGTAATCGAAATAAATTCAAGATTGTTACTATCGAGTGGAACAGGCATCTTGCCTGTAATCTGTAATCCGAAATATTCAAGGTAAATGCGTCTTTTGCTTAAACTTATCACCAACCGAAGAATTCTGCGATTATAGGGAACAGGTTACTGCAAGTAGTTGCTGGATATACTTTTGAAGCCCTATCTCAGTACATTGAAAAGTAGCTAATGGAGTTTGAGCAAGGGCTTTGATATTAGTCAACACAGGTAAGGTTATAGGTAATAGCATACCTAGAACTATCAATATCGCTGCTCTAGACTTCCGGTACTTGCTCAGCACAACCAAACTCCTCTCAAAAATATTTCTAAAATTAGAATGCGGTAAGGCTAGTAGTAGTCTATGGCTTCACTGTAATAGCTACTGTTTCCGGATAAGTACTCCAATCGATGGAAAATCAGACTTGTATAATTCAGGGTTAATGTTGCGACGCGGATGACAGGCAAGATGCCTGTTCCACAAGAAACTAAAGATTGTAGTCCACTGAAGTGGACTTAAGCTATTAGCCCGGAGTTTAAACTCCGGGCGGATTTGGCA
>JAAHHL010000264.1 GCA_010672185.1 Caldora sp. SIO3E6
GGTCATTATCATTGTCATTGTCATAGTGATGACGCGGGCGGCGGATGAGGCGCGGGCGTGGCGGTGTGTGGGGGCTGCTGCTGTGGGGGAGAGCGGAGCGGAGCCGGGGTACGCCTTTCCGCCTGACCTCATGCGCGATCGCAAGTCTAGCATAGCATAAGCCCGAACGAGAAAGTATCCCCTCAACTCCCAGCCTCTTTTTTTTAGAGGATTTGATACCTGACACCCCCGAAAGCTACATGCTTCGAGCAAGCGCGAGAGTTGAAAGCTGGATATTGCTACCACATCACCACTCGGTGTAACAATCGCGACTTCAACCTAGCCAATCGCGAAAGCCGAGAGATATACCTCTATATCCTCTCAAAAGCCCAAGACAAATATCCCTTTAAACTCTACGCTTTGTGCTTAATGCTTAACCATATCCACCTTATTGATGGGGATGGCAAAACATTACGAAACTGGTGAGCCCCTGCCAGAGCATTATTACCAGAAACTGCTAGCAGCACGCAACTACAGGAGTGGCTCTGGGATGTTACGCCAACTGCACTTTAGCTTTACTGATCTGGAATTGCACCATTGCTATCAGTCTCGTGGTGCAGAAACTCCAGCGGATGTGCGTAACCGTATTGCTAAAACCACCACGATTTTGCCCCCCCTACCAGAAGACAACTTTTTGTGTGCTTTTGGACATATCTTTGCTGGGGGTTATGCAGCAGGTTATTACAGTTACAAATGGGCAGAAGTGCTTAGTGCTGATGCTTTTGCCGCTTTTGAAGAGGCGGGTTTAGCTAACGAGAAAGCAATTGCGGCTACGGGTAAGCGTTACCAAGATACAGTGTTGGCATTGGGGGGAAGCTTACCACCAATGGAAGTGTTTAAGGCTTTCCGGGGTCGGGAACCGAGTACTGAGCCTTTATTGAGACATAATGGTTTAGTTAGTGCTTCTTAGGGACTTCAAAAAAAAATATCCCACAAAGAGATTGAGTGGGAGCATCCCATTTTGGAAAAAGCATTACAAAAATAACGACATAGCAAGGGTTTCAGCCCCCTTAAAAGAGCCAACTCGCCAAAATGGGATGCTCCCGATTGAGTTTTGGACTTATCCGTTAGAGCAATTGTGCCAGCGGCAAAAAATTATAATGAATCAGATTGTTGATATATGGATTGAAATTTGCATTTGGTATTAATAAATATTGTTGATATATGGATTGACGAAGATAGTGGTATAAATAAAACCAAGGAATAAAGACTAAAGTAAAAACAAATGAGAATATTCAACAAGAAGAAAACATCCAGCCCCAATGGGTCAAAGAGCCGCGACGCGATCATGACCCGGACAGACCAGACTGTCGAAACGATCAAGAGTCGTGGTGTGGAAAAGTTGGGAGAGGGAGAATTGATGAATATAAACGGCGGGCGTGGGCGTCGTTGTTTTAATAGCAATCGTGGGGGGTTGTGGTGTTGATGTTTTTTTTCTTAAACTCTACGCTGTCAGGTTGAAGACCCTCGGCTAGGACTGACGCGGGGACGCGGGGACGCGGTGACGCGGAGAAGTTTTTATTATGGGCAATTTGTTGAAGTTTTTGGCGTGAGATGACTTGTTCTGAGATTGTCTTCCTGAATCATTCTTCCCGCGTGACTTGTGTGGTACACTGCGGACTGCGTGTCTGAAACAAGGAAACCAATGAGTGCACACATTGTTGAAAAATGGATTGAAATTTGCATTTGGTATTAATAAAGATTGTTGACATATGGATTGATGAAGATAGTGGTAATATACTGGAAACAAAGAAAGATATGACTAGATAGTAAAAACAAATGAGAATATTCAACAAAAAGAAAACATCTAGCCCCAATGGGGCAAAGAAGATCGGGATTAAAAAGTTGGGTGAGGGAGAATTAAGTAGTATAAACGGGGGCAGTTTAACATGTAGGCGCCATTGTTTTCTTCTTATTTTTAATTGCAAGCAGGTCTGTAAAGATAGCGGATGTGCGTAACCGTATTGCCAAAACCACCACAATTTTACCCCCCCTACCAGAAGACAACTTCCTCTGTGCCTTTGGACATATCTTTGCTGGGGGTTATGCAGCAGGTTATTACAGTTACAAATGGGCAGAAGTGCTTAGTGCTGATGCTTTTGCCGCTTTTGAAGAGGCGGGTTTAGCGAACGAGAAAGCAGTTGCGGCTACAGGTAAGCGTTACCAGGATACGGTGTTGGCTTTGGGGGGAAGTTTACCACCGATGGAAGTGTTTAAGGCTTTCCGGGGTCGGGAACCGAGTACTGAGCCTTTATTGAGACATAATGGTTTAGTTAATGCTTCTTAGGGACTTCAACAAATAAAATATCCCACAAAGAGAATGATAATCATTTAATTTACCGTTAATGCCTAATGTAGATCGTAGGTTGGGTTTCGTTACCTGATGCTGTTGGCGAATTAGGACTGGCTGAATAAGTGTACAAGCTATGCTAGACAATGGTTTCAACCGTTAAAAAGCTTTGAATTATGCAAGAAAATTGTATCAATGGGCTCAAAAACCTTGCAGTCAATTGCTAGAGTAATGCTTTCACCTAGATCGTGCAAACATTAGTATGTATTTAAACAATGCAAAAGAAAGAGTATGACGACTTTAACCCTGAAATTGTCACCGGAAATCGAGGAAAAACTGCGATCGAGCCTTGCGCGTGGAGACGCTGAGGCTATTCGTCAATTGCTTGCTGAAGCTTTCACACCGACTGTGGCAGTGTTACTTCAGCAAGCATCGTCTTGTGAGAAAGATATAGAACTAGATGATGAATTTGAAGCCATTGCAGATCGTTTAGCCAATGACTTTGCGGCATCCGTGAGTAAAGATGCACCGGTGCTATCCGACTATGCACTCAGTCGTGCTGGAATTTATGAGGATTGTCCGTAATGGGACTTTACCTTATTGATACGAACGTTTTACTGCGGTTTGCTAATCGTCAAGATTCACGACACCAAATCGTGCGAACCGCCATCAGGAAACTTAAACAGGACGGACATCAGTTAACAGTTGCGTCACAAAACTGTGTTGAATTCTGGAACGTTGCCACGCGACCTGTTGGTAAAAATGGATTTGGCTTAACTCCTGCTAACGCAGATCGGCTGTTATGTTTAATCGAGCGGCTATTTCCATTATTGACCGAGGAGGCAATGCTATATTCTGAGTGGCGTAGACTGGTTGTCGCCTTTGGTGTATCAGGTGTTCAAGTCCATGATGCTCGTTTGGTTGCGGCGATGAAGGTTAACGGCATCACTCATATTTTGACATTTAATACCACTGATTTCATTCGCTATGGTAGAGAAGGAATTGTCGCCGTAGATCCAACAATGGTCTAGAATTGACGTGCGGAATGTGGGTTAAAAATATCTTGGCTAAAAATTAATTCTAAATTCTAAATTCTAAATTCTAAATTCCTTTAGCGATCGCGTCGCTAAAACCACACTTTAAGCGGATAGTTAGGGTAACGCCTGGTACTTTTCGGCGAGGATAGCAAGAATAGATAAAACTATCTGAGATTTGTGTAATACTCCCTTGGTTCTCTTTTTCCATACTGGACTTGTCTTGACTAGGTGAACTAGCTATGATTTCGACTCAATCCAGCAATCCGTTAGCGCCAACCAAAATCCCGGCTCCTGAGGTTTTCACCTTGGAAGATGGTCGTCGGCTAACCTATCAACAAATCGGTGAGCCCCAAGGGCAACCTGTGTTCTTCTTCCACGGTTCTCCCGGTTCTCGGTTAGAGAGCTTATCGGCTCAGGCAGCGGCAATAGAAAATCATTGGCATATTATTGCTCCCGATCGCCCTGGCATGGGGCAGTCTGACTTTAAACCCGGATATACTCTGTTAGATTACACCAATGATATTCGAGAACTAGCTGATGGTTTGGGGTTTGACACCTTTGGGATTATGGGTCATTCCGGTGGGGGAGTGACAGTGCTGAGTTGTGCCTACGCCATGCCAGAGCGGCTGAATTTTGCTTTGGATTTGGGAGGATGGGCTCCGGTAATGGTGCCCGAACTCAAAACTCAAATGACTGCCCTAGACCGCTTTTTTGCGGAACGCTGTGTGCCTCAACGATCGCCCAATCAGCAAAACACTACACCGCTCCTCTTTCAGTTGCCCTTTACCCTATTGGGGTTAGCAGCCAAAGTTCTGCCTCCAGTCACTTTTATCCATTTGCTGCATCAGTCCCAGTACTTCTGTGATGCGGATTATGGGATTTTGTCAGCCCCAGAGTCAGCAAATGCCCTGGTACAAAGCGTCCGTGAGTCATTTCACCAGGGTAGGGTCGGCCCCGCCTATGATGCCCTACTGCGTTATCAAGATTGGGGCTTTGACTTGGCAGAGATTGAGTTTCCAATTCACATTTTTCACGGCATTGATGATATTTCTGCTCCCTACTCCTTTGCCACATACAAGCATCACCATCTGCCTAACAGTCAACTCCATGCCTATCCCCAAGAGGGTCACTTCTTTCTTTGGTATCACTGGAATGACATTATGGCGATCGCATCTAACTTTTAAGGCAGGAGGCAGAAGGCAGAAGGCAGTCTCGATGAAAAAAATTTATATCACCACAGAGACACAGAGGAACACAGAGAAAAGATTTTGTCCTAATGTATGCACGTAGCGCTATAACAAATTTTGACTATGAATGTTCAAAAACTAGCTGATACGTTTCACATGACCGATGCAGTATGGGCACGCCATGCTAACCCTTGGAGTGTGTGGACACGGTATGGATCACTGCCTCTGCTGATTGCTGCAATTTGGAGTCGGATATGGTTGGGTTGGGGTGCGATCGCTCCCACACTTATAGTTATCTTGTGGATTTGGCTGAATCCCCGCGTCTTTGCCAAACCCAAAACTACTCGTCAGTGGGCATCTAAAGCAGTGATAGGCGAGCGGATTTGGATGAACCAAAAGCAGATACCGATTCCACCACATCACTTTCCTGTTATTGTCTTCTGCAATATCGTAAACACGATCGGTTTTGGGATTTGTGTGTGGGGACTCTGGAGCCTCAACCTTTGGCCAACTTTGCTAGGTTTGTCCTGGGTGATTTTGGGCAAAACTTGGTTCCTGGATCGCATGGTGTGGCTATGCGACGAAAGGGGCGATCGCCATCCCCAATACCAAAATTGGTTGTATTAATGGAGGTAACCAAATGGAACGTCCCTTTGTTGTAATTTATCTGGTAGGAGTGTGCATTGCTGGGCTCATCCGTGTGATTCAAAGCCGCAAGTACCAGAGGTCAGAGAAACCACAGGTGTCTGTATTAGAGCTGTGGCTTATGCTATTGTGGTTGATTGCTTCACAGATACTTCCCATGGTTTATGGGTTCAGGGCAATTGTTTCCTTTGCAAATTATCCCCTACCTCACTTCCTCTCGATACTAGGTATCGGAGTCCTTGTGCTGTCGCTTTGGTTGCTGCGGCAATCCCATGTTGATTTGGGTCAAAACTGGTCTCCCATTGCTGAAATTCAAGCGGATCAAGTCTTGGTTACTCAAGGTGTTTATCGATATGTGCGCCATCCTATGTATAGTGCTCATCTGTTATGGGGGTTGGCACAGGGATTGTTGATTGCTAATTGGCTGGTAGGGTGGAGTGGTCTGATCGCGTTTGCACTGGTTTACTGGGTGCGCGTTCCACCAGAAGAAGCAATGATGCAAGAGCGTTTTGGGCAGGATTATCTGGAGTATAAGCAGGATGTGGGGGCAGTGCTACCATTTGTCGGTTGAAGTGTAACGCTTACATTCACAAATTGATAATGGATAATGAACAATGGATAATTACCTCTCCTTAAAAGAAGATGATTAAAATTCAGGAAAATCTTATTTGATTTCTTCGTAAACGATAGCGTTAGCGGTAGCAAGGAACGAGCGTCAGAGGTATAAGACCAAATTAATCAATTATTAATTATTAATTATCCATTATCCATTGATAGCCTGGTGCGTTACGCTGCGCTAACACACCCTACGGTAAATACCTTATTAATTATATTAACTTGAACTCACTTTAAATGAGAAACACTATACCTTAATCTTTTTGATGATGAGAGTGCCAATTTCTACGCTGACGCTGCAAGTGATACGCAGCACGAAATTTAGTAATCAACCTTAAGCTGATAAAATAGCTGAAAATACCAGATACTAAGCCCACAGCTAAGCAACCAACCAAAAAAATCAAGCTAATTTCTGCGCCTGATTCCTTGATTTGTTGCCAAGAATCAAAATTAATACTCATCAAATCATGTTTGTTGAGCAACCATTGACCTACATGAAAGTTGAAGGTATAGATTGGCACATAAGTCAAAGGATTACTAATCCAAGTCCCAGTCATTGCCAAAATTTTGTTCCCTCGCAAAGGCACTGCTAGTAAGACACCAAGAATCGTCTGGAGACCAAATAAGGGAAGCATTCCAGCAAATACACCACAGGCAAAACCCCGCGCGATCGTTCTTGAAGAGCCCTGCATACGTGCTAGACGCCAATAGAAGTATTTCAAGCGCCGTCTAAAACTTAGTTGAGAAATTCTCAACTGGGAACTACGACCGAAATCTGGTTTTGCCACTGATGGTAAATGTGGCTTGTTGCTTTGCAGTAAACTTCTAGACATATGGCTCAACAAGCTAGTGCTTTGAAGGCAGGAGGCAGGAGGCAGGAGGCAGGAGGCAGGAGGCAGGAGGCAGGAGGCAGGAGGCAGGAGGCAGAACCCACCCCTAACCCCTCCGGTGGAGGGGAATTGGAGGCAGTCCCTATGAAAAAATTTTTTTCACCACCATGCATGAAAATCACTCTCTCCGTGTCCCCGCGTCCCCGTGTCTCTTTCAAGTCAGAAAGCAGAATGCACAACCCACCCCTAACCCCCCCAAGGAGGGGAACTCCGAGGTAGGAGAAAAGAAAGATTGTATGGCAAGCATTATAACTTTTTTTGACTGGTGGGTTATTTTCATGCCCGCTGCACTAGCAACTTCCTACTGCTATCTTGTATTGTCTCTCTAGGAAAAAGCAATAGGTTCGATAAGATTTGGGGAACTTTCCCCAGGTGATGGAGTCTCAATCACCAAAGGCAACAACCTTTGGTGGTAAAAGAAAGAAGTATTTAGAGGTGAGAAGTCTTTTTCTTCTCCTATTTACTACCGCCTCTTACCTTTTTATAAAAGTTTCTATGCTCTGGAGGGTGTAGTTTTTATGTTAATTTCCAATCGCTGGCAGTCGAAAACAGCCTTAGTTATGGCGCTGGGAATGAGTTCAATAACAGCTGTGCCAATTATGATGGCTACTTCCGCCACAGCAAGTCCGGATTCCTATCGAGTTGCACAACTGTTTCCCTCACAACCATCACCAATCTCACAAGAATTCACCAATGTGACTATCCCGGCGGGAAACTTCATTCCCACGAGGTCTGATGAGACAGACAAAATTGTGATTACGCCGGATGAAAGTATGTCTGTGACATTAGTTGTAGACACAGATATTCGCTCTTCTGCAGGAACTCTACTGATTCCAGCAGGAAGCGAGATTGATGGGGAATTAAGGCCAGATGGTAATGGTACTCGATTTTTTGCCCAGGAGCTAAGGATCAGGAATAGTAATCAGCGAGTATCGATTAATGCTACTTCTCAGAAGATAACTGAGACAGAAACCATTAATGAAGGTACTGATACGAGTTCTATTCTCACAGGCGCTCTCATTGGTGCAGCTGCTGGTACTGTTCTTGGGGAAATCTTTGGTGATATTGACTTTTTAGAAGTGTTGGGTGGTGCTGGTGCTGGTGCTCTGGCAGGATTACTCCTAGGGGGTCGTAAGGAAGCAGAAGTGTTTGTGATTAACCCTGATAGAGATTTGGATTTGACATTACAATCGGATTTAATGCTTTAAGTTAAGGCAGAAGGCAGAAGGCAGAAGGCAGAAGGTTTTGAGGGAAACTGACTTGCTTATTATTTTCTTTTTGGAGCTTTGTCCCTCATTATTAATTATTAATTACCAATGTAACTGACTCAAAATATACCGCAGG
>JAAHHL010000265.1 GCA_010672185.1 Caldora sp. SIO3E6
TTAGATCCCCTCCATGGTCATAGCAGTCCAATTTGGAGTGTCAGTTTTAGTCCAGACGGCAAAACCATTGCTTCAGCAGGAGAGGAGGGAATCGTGCGACTGTCGAAAGCCGATTGTAGTGAGTTAGATCCCCTCAATGGTCATAGCGGTCCAGCTTGGAGTGTCAGTTTCAGCCCTGACGGCGAGATGATTGCTTCGGCAGGAAAGGACGGAACCGTGCGACTCTGGAAGCCAGATGGCACTCCTTTAGCTACCCTCCATGGTCATAGCGGTTCAGCTTGGAGTGTCAGTTTCAGCCCTGACGGTGAGACGATTGCTTCGGCAGGAGATGATGGTACAGTCCGACTCTGGAAACCAGATGGCACTCCCTTAGCTATCCTTCATGGTCATAGCAGTCCAGTTTGGAGTGTCAGTTTTAGTCCAGACGGCAAAACTATTGCTTCGGCAGGAGATGATGGTACAGTGAAATTGTGGAATTTAGATTCAGATGATTTAATTGGGAAAGGTTGCAGGTGGTTGAAAGGCTATCTAGTTGATCTGGTTGATAATCCCCAATCGTCAGAAGATGCTTTCGCTTTTCCGAAGGTATGTCAACCTAGGGATTAGGTTTTATTGCGATCGCAAGGTTTTAACTCTCTTCTGTCAAACCAGGTTGAAACTTTGATTTTCCGTTGGCTGTAATGGCGGAAATTTGTGGAAATATCCCAGAGTGACAGAAGAGAGTTAATCCAGAACAGTTTTAAGCTCATTACAGCGGTGAAGCTAGTCTGCACTGCTACCGCGATACTCCGCCATCTGCTGATTAATTGCAGCTTGAATTTTATTGTCAAAGTCTGGATCGTTGATTGTTGTGATTACGGAACGGGAATGCTCTCTGCGCCTTGCCAAATACGCTTGGAATGCGGCATTATCCTCCCTATGTTCCAAAAAATAACGCCTCAACTCTTGATCGGACATCGCCGCATAATCAACTCGATTCATCAAAGCACCTCCCCAATTGGAGTAACTTCAAACTCAATTTCTTCATTTTCCCCTGCCAGAATATACAGGTTTTGGGTTCGAGCATCTATACAGACAAGATGAATTGGCTGAAACATTAAATATGTCAAATAGTAGCTAATCCGATACAAACACCCTAACTGCGCAGTGGTCGGCATCCCATTCTGTTATCTAGAGAAGACTTCTCTAGTATACTGGTTCTAAGTCCTCAATGCTTGCTAATGAAGGCTACATTTACTACTGGCACCGATGCCAGTTCCACAATGAATCCTATTCCACCTAATACCTCATTCTTTATCCGGTAACTCTCCAAAACGTTCTCGATAACGTTCCAACAGTGTTGCCATTTCTGCGGCTTGCTGTTCCAACTCCAAAGAAGAAAGTAAACGTTCACCAGTATTAGCATCCTCAATCACCAAACATCCCGACTGCAAGCTCATCAGCAACCCTACTGTCTCACAGTAGATACGTCCTTCCGAGTCGGGAGTTATTGGTTGGTAAGTGCCTTTAGTTAAACGATAACCTAACACCTCTTCCACCCATTCTCCCTTCTGGCGACGGCGGTCAACAATAATGTACTCCTGTACTTTAGTGCGAGCATATTGGGTAACCTTAATCTCCCGGTCTTCTTTCCGATAACGGGGAGAAACTACTTCCAACACAAAAGCAGGACGAACCCCCTCATTCGCCACAATAAACTTAGAGCGATTTTGCTCCTTGTTACTAATGCCAAAAGCAACAAAGGTATCTGGACAGTGGTCTTTTTGTCCAGGAATATCCCATTCAACTAACAAGTCCCGGTAAACCCCAACAGTGGGGTTGTTAGCGTAGCGACGGGTCAAGATATCTTTGGCATGACCAGCTATATCATCATGAAAAGTACTATTGGGCAAATGAAAACCTTCCTGGGGGTGGAGAAATTCTTCAGCAGTGAGGGGAACTTGAACAGTGTTAATCTTACCATCAGCTTGGAGCTCCGTGACAAGCTTCCAGCCTCTTTCCGCTAGTTCCGTGGAGCGGTCATTTTTTGTAGTTGTAGAGGCAGGATAACTGACCATAATTGAGCTTCCTTTTTATCGAATTTTAGCACAAGCGATCGCGCATATCGTCAGATACCCGACTTCTTCAAGAAGTCGGGTATCTTGGAGTTTCTCCCTACTTTTGAGAAGGCTTCCCTTTTCATTCATTCACCAACTTTTTTCTAAAGCAACATCTTCTTCACTGAGGTCGGAAAACTCAATTCCCATTAGCTCTAAAATTTTGAGCAATTCGGTTGTTTCTAACTGCATAACCTCTGCGGCTTTCTTCAAACTGATTACTCTAGCCAACAAAGCACCAATTACAAAGAGAAAGTTTTCCTTTTGTTCAAGGCTTTGGAAGATTTGAACCTCTGAAGCAATGGTTTGGGTAAGTTCCTTGTTCATCTACTTCTAACACCTCATTCTTTATCCGGTAACTCCCCAAAACGTTCCCTATACTGCTCCAATAGTGCCGCCAACTCCTGATTAGTGGACTCCAACTCCTGATTAGTGGACTCCAACTCCTGATTAGTGGACTCCAACTCTTGATTAGTGGACTCCAACTCTTGATTAGTGGACTCTAACTCTTGATTAGTGGACTCCAACTCCTGATTAGTGGACTCCAACTCCAAAGAAGAAAGCAAACGCTCACCAGTATTAGCATCTTCAATCACCAAACATCCCGACTTCAAGCTCATCAGCAACCCTACTGTCTCACAGTAGATACGTCCTTCCGAGTCGGGAGTTATTGGTTGGTAAATACCTTTAGTTAAACGATAACCTAACACCTCTTCCACCCATTCTCCCTTCTGGCGGCGGCGGTCAACAATAATGTACTCCTGTACTTTAGTGCGAGCATATTGGGTAACCTTAATCTCCCGGTCTTCTTTCCGATAACGGGGAGAAACTACTTCCAACACAAAAGCAGGACGAACCCCTTCATTGGCAACAATAAACTTAGAGCGATTTTGCTCCTTGTTACTAATGCCAAAAGCAACAAAGGTATCTGGACAGTGGTCTTTTTGCCCAGGAATATCCCATTCAACTAATAAGTCCCGGTAAACGCCAACAGTGGGGTTGTTAGCGTAGCGGCGGGTCAAGATATCTTTGGCATGACCAGCTATATCATCATGAAAAGTACTATTGGGCAAATGAAAACCTTCCTGGGGGTGGAGAAATTCTTCAGTGGTGAGGGGAACTTGAACAGTATCGATCTTACCATCAGCTTGGAGCTCCGTGACAAGCTTCCAGCCTCTTTCCGCTAGTTCCGTGGAGTGAGCGCTTTTTGTGGTTGTAGAGGCAGGAGAACTGACCATAATTAAGCTTCCTTTTTATCGAATTTTAGCACAAGCGATCGCGCTTCAGTTAAAGTGTAGAACTAGACTAATCCCAAACTAGGAGAAAGCAATGCTTCAAAGCTATGAAGCCATTATCGAAAATGGTCAACTGCAATGGTTAACAGACCAACCACAAGTATCCAAAGCTCGTGTAATTGTAACTATTCTTTCAGATACTCAGCCACAATTATCACATCGAACTCCCTCTGCTGCGATCGCAGGTAAAGGTAAAACTCTAGGAGATTTAGTCAGTTCCTTAGTTCAGGAAGAGGATTGGGAATGTCTCAAGTAATCCTCCTTGATACCCAATACCTATCTAATGAAGTAGAAGGTAAATGTAGAATTGGGAATGAGGAGTTGGCTGTGTTAACCAGGGGGATGGCATTGGGTTTCACATGTGATCGCGCATATCGTCAGATACCCGACTTCTTGAAGAAGTCGGGTATCTTGGAGTTTCCCCCTACTTTTGAGTTAATTATCTACTTTTGCAACAGGTCAATTAGTTCTTGATACCAATGACAAGCGACAAATAACAAATAACTAACTAACCGAATTTGCCCAATCTTTAGCCCAATTAAGGGTATGACGTGCCTGAGCTAAAGTACCAGCTTCACAGTATAGTCGTAATACTGGTTCAGTACCACTGAAACGAATCAGCAACCAGCTATCGTTAGCTAAACGGAATTTGTAGCCATCGGTAGTTTGGCAGTCCACTACCTGTTGCCCATCAATTTCTGTCAAAGGCTGATTCTGTAACTGTTCTATCAACAGTGATCGCACTTCCATACCCGATAGATGCAAATCTATGCGGTCATAGGCGGAAAAATAACCAGTGCGTTCTTGTAAACTTTGGTAGAGGGCACTTAAGTCAAGTCCGGAATTAGCGATCGCTTCGAGTAGATAAAGAGCTGACAACAGAGCATCTCGTTCCGGGATATGATTACCATAACCAATACCTCCGGATTCCTCACCCCCTAGTAAAACTGGAGTGGAAAGCATACGATCGGCAATATATTTGTAACCGATGGGAGTTTCGTACACTGGTAGCTGATACAGTTGAGCAACCCGGGGAATTAAATCTAAACCACTGAGGGTTTTCACCACTTCTCCAGTAAACTGACGTCGGGAAGCCAAATGCTCAATTAGGATAGGGATAAGAATTTGGGAACTCAGGAAATTGCCTTCACCATCAACCGCAGCAATGCGATCGCTATCTCCATCAAATACCAACCCTACCCTTAGACTTCCACCCTCTTGACGTTTGTGAGTTCTCAGCAATCGCTGTAATTGAGAAAGATACCGTGGCAATGGTTCTGGAGCCCCTCCCCCAAACAGAGGGTCTCGATAACTATTCACTTCCTGAATTGGTACTTCCAGTATCCGACTCAAGCCACTGGCTGCGGCCCCATACATCACATCTGCGAAAACGCTCAACTTCCCTTGACGAATCAGTTCCTGAATCTTGGCAAGTTCGACTTTGGTTCGTAACCCCTCACAGTAGCTTAACCAAGGGTCGAAGGTTTGGATACTTCCAGGGGTCTCCGCTGCCGCCAGAGGCTGAGGAAGTAAGGCTTCAATTTTTTTGGTGATTTCTGGAGCCACCGAGCCACCAAAGGACCCTTTTACCTTCAAGCCCAAATATCCCGCAGGGTTGTGACTTGCAGTCAGCACTAACGCTCCCAAAGCTTTCTGTTGTTTGGCTGCCCAACTAAAAGCTGGAGTTGGGGCATAACTTTCAGATAACAGTACATCAAATCCAGCAGCAGTGACTACCTCCGCTGTCTTTTGAGCAAAGTCTTCCGCCATAAAGCGCCGGTCATAACCCACAATAATAGTGTTACTACCAGTTTCCTCACCATAAGTATCCGCCAGAACTTTAGCCGCTAGAGGTGCAACTAAACTCAAGCTTTCAAAAGTGAAATCGGCGGCAATTAGTCCCCGCCAGCCATCTGTGCCAAACTTAATTGAAGAAGCAGCAATCGGCATGGTATATTACAAATATTTTTCACAAATTTCAAGACTGACGGCAAAATCCTAACATTGGAACATTTATCCTGCCCAGGGGTGAGGGCAAAAAGGTGTGGGGAGTGTGGGGAGTGTGGGAGGTGTGGGGAGTGTGGGAGGTGTGGGGAGTGTGGGGAGTGTGGGAGGTGTGGGGAGATAGAGAGACAAGGGAGAACTGATGATTTTTTGAACAACGGGCTATCAATTCCACCCCCTATTTCATCTCAACCCCTGCCCAGTAGCTGTTCTCAAGTTAATACCAACTCAAGGAGAATCAGATTTAGATTCCGAGGCATCTAACCAATTTTCCAATAGCGATCGCAGCTTCATACGCTCAATATAAGGCCAGCCTCCCGACTCCTCAATATCCTTTACTAGAGCATAAAGTTCCTGCCGATTATCTGGTAGAGCCTCTTGAAACAAGTTTTCGCGAATTTCCCGATGAGAATGCTCCAACACCCTCAAAATACACAAGACTGCTTGACTATTACCTTGGTGGCTATTGACTAAAGCTTCAATAGCAGTTGTAATTGTTTGCAGTTTGCTCTGCAGTTGTTCTACGTCGAAATCCTTACTCATAGTTGATATCCTCAATTTTACATAACTTAACAAAGAAGAGGAGCAGGAACAAAGAAAGACTTAGCAGTAAAGGTGACCTTCCCGTGTACAATACTCTAAAGAAAAACCTGAGGCTCACGTATTCAGAGCAATTTAAAAAACTTTACTGAACCTAGCAGTGGTTCAAAAAGTCAGTGCTCATAGACAGTCTTAGTGTGCCCCAAAGTATAGTAGGGGTAAAAGTTAATTGCAGACATCTCTCAAAGATGTCTGGAGGAAAGTTGCAGTTTTTCTCTGATTTACCGCAGCCTATTTCATCTATAACCCTAAGAGAAATTTTCAGATCAGATTATCGACAATTGAGATTGACTATGAGGTATCGCGCTTTTATTGTTGCCCTCCTGGCTTTATGTATGGGACTACTAACTGCTTGTGCAGGAGAAGTAACTGCCACTAGTGGTGTTCCCCTAACCTATGATCAGATTAGAAATACTGGCTTGGCTAACAACTGTCCCCGGTTGGAAAAAATAACTCGTGGCTCTATTCCCATAGATTCGGACAAGTCCTACCGAATTATAGAGATGTGCATACAGCCAACTAACTTCTTTGTCAAGGAAGAACCCGCTAATAAGCGGCAAAAGGCAGAATATGTTGCTGCTAAGTTATTGACCAGGAAAACTTCTAGCCTTGACCAAATTTCAGGGCCTCTCAATATAGATGCGGAGGGAACTCTGACCTTTGTTGAGAAAGACGGCATCGATTTTCAGCCAATTACAGTGCTACTTCCCGGAGGAGAGGAAGTACCTTTCCTCTTCACTGTTAAACAACTAGTGGCTAAGAGTCTGCCTGGTTTTGATAGCGTTACTACTTCCACAGACTTTGAAGGAAAATTCCGTGTTCCTTCCTACCGTGGCGCAGTTTTCCTAGATCCGAAAGGCCGTGGTGTGTCTGCTGGCTATGATAATTCGGTTGCACTGCCTTCCCAAGCAGATAGTTCAGATTTTGCTAATGTTAAGAGGATTCCCCCGGGTGAAGGCATAATTGCTTTCCAAGTTGCCAAGGTAGATAGCGACACTGGGGAAATTGCTGGTACATTTGAAAGTGAACAAACCTCTGACACTGACTTGGGAGCTGATGAACCCGAGGAAGTCAAGATTCAAGGTATTTTCTACGCCATAGTTGAAGAAGCTTATTAAGCTCTTAAGAGGCAGGAGGGGATTTCTGACGCGGGGACGCGGGGACGCGGGGACGCGGAGAGGAAAAATTTGACGTGTTTGTTCCATTCGTCGAGGGTGGTACGCCGCCCGTCGGACGCTCTGAAGAAACCAGGCTCCGAGACTTCGAGACGAGGGAGGAGGAAGGTAGTATTCTTACCCCAATTCCCAATTCCCGATTCCCGATTCCCAATTCCCGATTCCCGATTCCCAATTACCCATTGAGTACTACTAATGGTATCTAATCCCACATTTTATCTTGTGGGATTAATTTTTTTTACAGATTTTAGCATTTTTACTAAAAATACATAAGATATTACTATATCAACTGTTGTCAACTTGGGGTCTGAAGATGATATAGTACATTTTTCCTTGTTAACCCACTCCCAGCAGTTCTGATCAATCAATTCCTATGCTCAAGATCACACTTATAAATTGCCTAGGTTGAGATTCTGTTATTAGACTGCGTCTACCGTCTTAATTGTGTCATGTCACTGCCAATTACCAAAGAACTGAAGCATACGAGTCTGCAATTGTTGCAAGAGTACCAGCAATCTAATTCCGCAGAGATTCGTAACCAGTTAGTTCAGCTGAATTTTGGGCTGGTTAGAAAAGAAGCACATCACTGGGTAAATCAATGTAGTGAAAGCTATGAAGACTTGCTGCAAGTGGGTTGTATTGGTCTGATTAGAGCAATAGAACGGTTCAACACCAGTAGAGGAAGTGCCTTTAGTTCCTTTGCTCTTCCCTACATTCGCGGTGAAATTCAGCATTATTTAAGAGACAGAAGTTACTCGGTTCGCATCCCTCGACGTTGGTTGGCATTGAGGCAGCAGTCTGTAGCAATTACTCAAAAGCTAAGGATCAAGCTCAACCGACAACCTACAGACTCCGAAGTAGCAGCAGCA
>JAAHHL010000266.1 GCA_010672185.1 Caldora sp. SIO3E6
ACTTGGTGAAGGACTCAGACTGGATGAACGAGTTAATAGAGTAGTTGACATCAGTTGCTAAATACAAATTTTATGCTTATTCTCATCACCTGGGTATTGTATCTCGAATCTCCCGATTGATTGTATACATTGTGTCGGTTTTCTGATTGGTTAAGGAAAAATAGCTAAGAAAAGCTTAAGTATCGTGGATAATAACTCTTTACTCATTATTCTACTGGGCACTTTCAGTTTTACTTATTCAGCAAGCTCTAAGTAGAGAATAGAAAGTGCCGACTTTCATAACCTAGCAGTGAAAACTTTTCCCAGGAAGTTACCTTCAAAGCAGCAGTGAGAGCTGTTTGTGGTTCTCACGCTTGACAACTGTCCTTCAGCTTGAGTAAGATCAAAGTAGAACATTTGTTCTATACAGGAGAGCTCTTGATTCAGACCCCACAAGGAAGTAAAGGCGTCTGTTCCCTCATCGTGCAAGGAAACAATCATGGTTGCGACAGAAGACAGTAAACAACAAATTTTCAAAGCCTTTCAGCAAATCCTGACCAACAGGAAAAACATTGACTTAAAAATAGCTACGAAAGAAGAGGAGGCAGAAAAAGAAAAAAATAAACAGGTTTTAGAAGTTGCCTCTACCTATACCATCGATAGCATTGTCAAAGGACTGGCAGATCTACAGTTAGAGTTTGGTACTATTGTCAATCAACTATCAGAAAAATTATCCACAGAAGCCTCAAAACTAGATGAGCTGAAGCTAGCCATCCAGGTAGAAACGGATCATTTGCAAGAGCTTCAGCAAATTCGAGTAGTTGCCGATGCTCAGCACTTACTAATTCAAGAACACCAGGAAAATCAAAGAGTTCTGGAGCAGAATACTTCACAACAGCGGGAAACCATAGAAAAGGATAGCCTGGAAAAGCGGAAGTTGTGGGAAAAAGAACAGACAGAATTTGGGAGTGCAACTCAAGAGGAAAATGAACTGTTAACTAAAGCACGGCAACTGCAAGAAGCCGACTATCAATATGAATTAGAACGACAGCGTAAAATTGAAGCTGACGAGTACCAAGAGTATAAACGCAGCCAAGAAAGAGAATTACAAGAAGCTAATCAAGAAAAAGAAAAGCAATGGTCTCAACGAGAAAAAATTCTGGCAGATAATCAAGCTTTAATTAAGGAGAATAAAAAGAAGGTAGAAGCCTTCCCCACTGAGCTAGAGCAAGAAGTCAAGAAAGCTCGGGAAGAAGCAATTAAGGATGTCCATCAAGAAGCCAAGGTAAAGGCGGAATTATTAGCAAAAGAGTGGGAATCAACCAAGCAGAGTTACGAATTTAAGGTTGAGTCCCTAGAAGCTGACATAGAAAAACAAACCCAACAAATTACCGAGCTCTCAGCTCAGTTACAAGAAGCTCTCAAACAGTCTCAAGCCTTGGCTTTGAGAGCTTTTGAAAATTCTGCCAAGGTCAATGCTCAACAGCAAGCTAACTAAGCTTATGTCATTTGTTATTTGTCATTTGTCATTTGTCATTTGTTATTTGTTATTTGTCATTTGTCTCAATCCCCACATCTGGAGGGTCAGCTCCAATTCACAATTTAAGTGCACAACAGCTTATCACCATGATTAAAAAACCAAGTAGCAAACAGACTAAAGCACAGATTCTAGAAGCTTATGATGAGTTACTCGAAGAGCGCAAGGCAATAGAAGCACAACTCAAGCAACTGCAAAAGGAAAAAAAATCCTCCCCGCCGGTTGCTTCTACTCCAAAATCTGATAAACCTGTAACAACAATGAAACAGCAGCAAGTCGTTCCCGATAAAATGATTAATACCATTGACAGCATTGTGAAGCTGCAATCTGGTTTTGGGAGTGCTGTCAGTGAGCTATCAGAAAAATTAACCTCGGAAGCTGCTACCCTGGAAGAATTACAGAGTTCAGTAGCCGAAGAAAAGCAACAACTAGCAGAATTACACGGTTTAGCAGAAATTACTGAAGATACGCTAGATAGTTTAATCCAAACCTACGAAGAAAATTCTAAAACTTTTGAAGAAGAAATCAGCCAAAGGCGAGAGGCTCTAGAACAAGAAATTCAGGAGTTGAGGAAAGCTTGGGAGAAAGAACAAGAAGAACACAAACGCTCCATTAAGGAACGGAATGAGGAGCAAAGTAAAGTACGTCAGCGGGATGCCGAAGAGTACAAATATGATTTGGAACTGCGACAGAGTTTAAACCAGGATACTTACGAGCAGAGCCAAAAGCTATTATACAAAGAATTAGAAGAAGCTAAGGAACAACAAGAAAAACAGTGGACTGAACGAGAAAATGCGATCGCGGAACGGGAGAAGGAGTTTGAAGAGTTAAAGGCTAAAGTAGAAGCTTTTGAGAAGGATAAAGAAGCAGCAATTAAAAAGGCGAAAGATGAAGGTAAAGGCATAGCATACCATCAGACAAAAGTCAAGGCAGATTTGCAGGCTAAAGAATTAGAAGGGAACAAGAAATTCTATGAGCTAAGAATTCAATCCCTAGAACAAACTATTCAAAATCAAGAAACACGGATTCACAGCCTCTCGCAACAACTAGAAACGGCTCTGAAACAGGTTCAGGATCTAGCGGTTAAAGCGATTGAGGGTTCTTCTAATCTCAGTTCCTATCAGGCACTCAAGGAAATCACTTTGGAGCAAGCTAAGAATCAAACTAAGAGCAAGTAATATCAAATCGAATAACTATACTAAAGTAAGCTGGGGAAGCTGAAGGAGAAGGATTTTGCTTGAAGAGCCATTTGTATGGGCAATTATCCTGATTTGGTCTAATAAGTAAACTGATAAGTAGTCGGATAAAAGTAAAATTAACGGTGAAAAAAAGGGAACAGGGAACAGGGAATAGCAAAGGATTGAGCCTCTTTACATTTATTAACACAGCGTTGTTTATTTATGCCGACTACTTAACATCTAATTATATCAAGTAATGCGGGTTATAACTGTGGAAGCTTAAATTCAAATCCTTTAGCAACAAGTTGATCGATTATTTTGAAAAAAAGTGACGAAGTTTCTTCCTCGTCATGTATAATCATGACCTCGTTCGAGTCAGATTCTAGCCAACCTCCGGGCTCTAAAACTTCTTTTCCAAGCTGCCACACTTTGTTTGCAAAGCGTTTACCAATATCGCTTTCATCTACAAAGTCATATTCCATAACATTGTAAGTCCAAAAAATATCGCATGCGGAGGCAGTATGCTCACGAAAAAAACTGTAGTTTACACCTGACCAAAGAGGTTGCTTGTACTCCATACTGAGTAATAATTCTTGTAATTGTGCTGCATTTTCTCCACCGCGATCACCATAAGGAAATCTAAATAAACGAGCTGGTTGTTTCACTCCAGCTTCATCATATAGATCATCAATTAGCCGATCCATCAAAATAATTTCTTGCTGTGCCGATGTCAAATCAATTCTTGATAATCTCGGATGTGTATACGAGTGATTACCAATGATAAACCCCATTTCGATCACTTTCAGTAATGCGTCTCGATGCTGTTGAACTCGCTCACCAATACAAAAAATAATGGCAGGAATTTTGTATTTTTGCAAGTAGTATAACTTTGTGCAAATATCTTTTGAAGGACTCTCATCAATTGTCAGATAAATAGTTTTGTATGTAGGATGAGTTGTTTTTGTTATCATTTTTTTGTGGGGATAAGTAAGAATCAGCTTTTTATGGTAACTCAAGTGAACTTCATTCTTAAAGTCCTAATCCTCTCAGTCGGAATTTTGGTTTTAATCAAGTATGCCAGTCCTGGCTTACCAATTGCTCCAGCCTCGCTGAATGCCCTAATTGTGATTGTGATACCAACTATAGTAAAGTGCGATCGCACTTTGGTGGTGTGCTAAGTAGGGCTTACTGTATAAGGATGGAAGCTATGCCATACAAGGTTTTTAAGCAATTTTTACCAAAGCAAGGTCTCTATTTCGCTGGTGCCTAGGCAATCGCCTGTTGTTGTAGAAGAGGGAAGAGAACTAACTATAATTTGTGATTCAGGATTGACTTTATTCCTTATTGAAGTTTGTTGTCTTCTTGTAGAAGTTGTATTCTCGTAGAAGAGGAATGTCGTTTTTTTAAGACACTCTAACTGAGGGATAGAATGAAAGCACCTAATATTCAAGCTCAAATCGCTGATCGGATTGCTCGTAGCCAAGACCAAGTCTTTATGCGTCAGGACTTTAAAGATCTCGCTAAATATAATCAGATTGGTCGCAGTCTCCGTCAGTTAGTAGCGAAAGGCCAAATCATTAAAATTGGCTATGGTCTTTATGCCAAAGCTGGTATATCGCCCTTGTCAAATCGTATAGTACCCCTTAGAGGATTACGTGATTTGGCAATTGAAGCACTAAAGAAACTCAACGTAGAAGTAGTTCCCTCAAGCTATGACCGGGCTTACAATGAGGGTAGGACTACCCAAATACCAACCGGACGGGTAATTGGAGTTAAAGAGCGTATTGCTCGCAAGATTGGCTATGATGGGAAATACGTAACTTTTGAATACATATCCTAATCCAGAATTTGTCCAACTCATTGCTGCTGATAAACTTAGTGCTCTAACTTGGCGAGTGCTATCTCAGCAACTAAACAATAAACAGGGTGAGCCAGCACTCATTCGCCACCTACTGGACCGACACAGCTAAAATAGTGAAATAGATGTAGTGCGAGCATCTTGCTCGCTTTTTATATCCCTCTAGCGAGCGAGACGCTCGCACTACGAAAATCTATCCCATTATTTTAGATGTGTCAGTCCACTACTTTCAAGTCAGAGGGCTCCAGGGCTCCAAGGCTTCAAGGGAAGAGGAATAGACTTTGTTTCTTCCTTTCATCGGGGGTGGTACGCCGCCCGTCGAGCACTTTCAAACAACAAAGAAGTCGGGGAGCTATACCAATTGACGCTTGAGAATGAGCAAAGTAATATCATCAAAAACTTTCTGCTCACCAATATGCCGCCGCACATCCTCAATCACTATTTTTCTGATTTCTTCTGCCGATTGTTGAGCATTGTGTTTAACTACTTCACACAAGCGCTCTAATCCGTATTGTACTCCTCTAATATCTTCCGCTTCAGTAATCCCGTCGGTGTATAATGCCACCATGTCACCTGGATTTAACTTCACTTTTTCTTGAGCAATAAAATCAGCAATCTCTTCATCCAAGCCAATGGGAAAGCCTAGATCTATGGTATCTATCAGTTCAATGCTGCCATCAACTCGTACTATAATCATTTCTTCGTGTTGACCGCTTAATCTAAGATCGCCATCACTATATTCTAATAACGCCAGGGTCATGTTTTTATCAGATTTCATGCGTTCAACGTTGTGGTAAATGGTGCGGTTGATCACATCCAAGCATTTTACTGGATCGGTTTCATTCATTTCCTGTAGAGTTCTGACTGCCGTTTGTGCCATAATCATCAGCACCCCACTGGCTAAACCGTGTCCAGTAACATCTCCAATACCAATGTTTACGCGACCATTCTGTTGCAAGACATCGTAGTAGTCACCACCGACTTCATCAGCAGGTTCCATAAATCCAGCAATATCTAATTCCTCAATTGACTTGAGTTCTGACTCCTTGGGTAAGATCATTTGTTGCAGTTGCTTCGTTATCTCTAGTTCCGCACTCATCCGTAGATTTTCGGCTTTGAGCTTCTCATTAAGGGCAGTAATTTCTTTGTTAGCTTGAGCTAGTTGTGCAGTGCGTGCTTCTACTTTTTGTTCTAAGGTTTGGGCATACTCCTCTAATTGATAATAGGAAAGTTTGAGGTTTGTCCAAAGAACGTAGCCTATACTAGTAATTGCTGCACTAGTAAGGGCAAGCAGTGGGGTAAACACAGGAATCCACCAACCAATCAGAAAAGCCAGGTAAGAAATAACTATAATGATGATTCCTGCTAGGAAAATAGCCACTACACTCCAGCGACTACGGAGCCACATTGCACCGAAAGTGGCACTACAACTAGACCAGAAAACAATCCACAGCCAATTCAAAGACTTACTAGAAGCTCGAAGCATGGGACGTCCTTCTAGAGCAGCACTCAAAATTTGGCTAGTCAAATTAGCATGAATAACTACTCCTGGTGTGAGTTGAGAAGCAGTAAACAGTTTGTTAGTGTAAGGAGTTTGGAACAAGTCATTGAGACTAGGTGCTGTTGCGCCAATAAAAACGATGCGATTTCGCATTAACTCTGGAGGAATGCGGTTTTCTAAGACATCTGTCATTGAAATGCTAGGAAAGCGATCGATTTCCCCTCGATAGTTCAACAAAATCTGGTATCCTCCTGTTTGCTTCTTGCTGTATTCTCCTTCTTTTCCTGTCAAAGGTGTAAATACTGCTTCACCTAGTCCATATATGTTCTTGTCAGCGTTAATAATTTCTAGTTCAATTCCTTTTTCTTTGAGATACATTAACGCTAGTTTAGTACCTAATCCTTGTTGATTATTGACAGTAACTAGCCCTCGGCGAATCTTGCCGTCTTGATCTAATACCATATCATTGGCAGCCACTTGTTCCAGTTCTGCTAGAGTCGGTGCTGGAGCAATCGGTTCCCCTGCAACTTTCTGTACTCCAATTGCTTCTGGGATGGACTTAAACACTTCCACTAATTCTTGATGTCCAGGTTCAACCGGCAAATCTCGATAAACATCAATACCAATTGCTCTCGGTTGTTGAGCATGAATATTAAGAAGTAGTTGAGCCATGATTTGGTCGGACATTGGCCATTTTTTAACATGCTTAATATCCGACTCTCCGATGGTGACAATCACAATCCGTTCATCAATCGGCTCTGTTGGACGCAAGTTGACGAATTGATCGAAAATTACCCATTCGAGTAAGTGGAATATACCAGCAGCGCTACCAGCAATAATCAATCCTGCTATGCTGGGAGCAATAATTAACACTCCTCGCCATTGTTGAATTTGCTGTCTTAGATTGGGCCACATTAGAGTTGGTTGTTGGTTGTTGGTTATTGGTGGTTGGTTGTTGGTTATTGGTTGTTGGCTGTTTATAGTAGTGCTAACATCAGTGATATACTGCCAACTTTGATGAGCCTATTCCCCATTCCCAAAAAACACTCAATGAGAAATGCTATATTTTTTCTGGCGATTACAATATAACATTAAAAATATTAGCCCTGGATCTGTTAATCCAGGGCTAATATAGACCTCTTAAGGGTACAAATTTCTCTGTATTATTAATCTCAACCACGAGCTAAGCTATTGTATATTTAAATGTTCAGCTAATCCCAAGTAATGTCAATTTTGGGATATCAATATCCTACTCTACAAGAACTGGTGGGAAATCTATGTTATTAGTATTTAGTACAAATGACCAATAACAAAGGACAAGTGACTAATAACAAATGACCAATAACAAAAAACAAATTCATTACAACTGCTCAGCAATCGGTTGAGATGCGATCGCGTCTAATTCGACCTGTTCTAAGAGTTCTGTCCACTCACTAACTAAAGTAGCATTGTCGGGCTGGGCAAGTTGAGCCGCAACTAAGATGTTTAAGGTATCGTACCAAATGCCTTGTTTGGCATATTCCGTAGCAAGCTGGAGCGGCTCTGAGGATAAAACTGTACCATTCTGGGCTAGAGATTCCACTCGTTTAACCCAACCAGTCACCCCGGCATTATCTGGTCTGAGAATACTGTTAGGCTCGATGGGGGCAAAGAACCACATATAGTTTTTGCCAACCTCTAATTCTGGTGCTTCATCGGGGAGAGTAATACTGACAATTCCCCCACGACCAGAAATCTCTAGGGTAGTCTGGTAGTGATGATGACCTTGCTCATCTTGCAGGCTAAAGAATACTTCTTTGGAGGAGGTTGGAGGTAGGTACACAAAAAATGTGGGACGAGCTACCACTGTACGCCCATGCAGGTTGGTGGGCAGCAAAGCCGTCATAGCTAGTAGTTCATCGGTACGGGTTCCTCCGGATATAGTATTAACTGGTGAGTCATCTCCTGGGGGATCAAATGATACTTCACCTCTAACACCTCCG
>JAAHHL010000267.1 GCA_010672185.1 Caldora sp. SIO3E6
GAAATCGTTGGGGCGCAACCTTGGCCTGGGCAGCGCCATTGGAATATGGAGACCATTTACGACTATGGCGCTCGGGCTGGCTTTTGGCGTTTGCACCGGCTGTTCACCGGGGCCGGTATTCCCGTCACCGTGTTTGGTGTTGCCACCGCGCTTGCACGCGCACCTGAGCAAGTTGCCGCCATGCAGGCTGCGGATTGGGTGGAGCATCTCGTAGAGAAGGGGGTAGGGCATCTTCAAACCGCAATTTTTCTGTACCGATGCCAGCAGTCACACTCAATAACAGACCATTACATTGAGGATTTTTGAGCATGATAAAGCAAAACTGAGCACCAGGAATGGTTTTTACCAAAGCTCCCACCATCTCCCGCAATAGACATGGTAGATTTGTCAAGCGCTGGTTGAGGAGATTGGTTAGTTGCTGTAAAGTTCTCAGCTGCTGTTGCTGTTGGTCTAAAATGGTAACGACTTGCCGCAAACTCTGACTCGCTTCCTGGGCTTCAAGATAGAGTTTGGCATTTTCTGCCGCTAAGGCAGCACGGCGAGCCAAATCTTCAGCCAACTCTAAGTCTGCTTGAGTATAGCGACGTCCTGATTCGCTCCAAACAAAAGAAATCGAGCCTAGGGTTTTATCTCCTACTTGTAGGGGAACACAGATGTAAGATTTATGGTTCAATCGCCTGAACAGTTCTAGATGACCTGGATCACGGGCAACAGTAGTCAAAAACTCATCGCTGACATCAAACTGGGCATAGGATTTACCTGTACGTAAAACCTTGGGGTAACCGTAGTCTTCATCCCCTTTGGGGGGGTAACGGCGCTGCAACTCCCAAACAAATTTCTCTTTTTCTGGGTTAACATGGGCAACCGCCAGACGAGAATAAGTTAAGTCTGGTCTTACCACATCAATAGCACACCAGTCAGCAAGACGAGGTACTGCTAGCTTTGCCAAGTTTTCTAAAGTAGTTTGGTAGTCAAGGGAAGCGGAAAGTAGAGTACTGGCCTCAGCCAAAAATCGCAGAGATTCTTCTGCTCGCTTACGTTGGGTAATATCGCTGACGACACCAGACATGCGTAGAGGATTTCCTTGAACATCTCGCTGAGCCTTACCACGAGCAATACAATAGCGATACTCCCCAGAGGTATGTAATAGTCTAAATTCTAAATTAAGTTCAACTAGATCTTGTAGATGAGCGTCCACCGCCTGCTTAACTCTGTCTTGATCCTCCAGATGCAACCGCTCAAAAAACAACTCAGAGGTAATTTGGTGCTCACTAGGAGATAAACCAATAATTTCGTAAAGACGGTCATTGCAATAAATTTCCTGGGTGACCATGTCTAAATCCCAAATCCCGTCGTTGGAACCTTCGAGAACTAAACGATAGCGTTCTTCGCTTTCTCGCAGCCGCTGAGTTGCTAACTCCGCCTCCCTTTCTGCTCGGTAAATACGAACAGCATGTCGTAAACTACGGGAGAGAGTTTCCGGAGAAACCTTACTTTTGGGTAGATAATCTGAAGCTCCAGCTTTCATCAGATCAACAGCTATTTGTTCGTCTCCTTGACCAGTCAGCACTACTAAAGGTACTTTGATCCCAGCCCTACGGACTGCCTTAACTAGAGCTAGTCCATCCCCATCAGGCAATCGGTAATCGAGTAAAACACAGTCAAAGTTGGTAGGATTTAGAGCCGCGCTAGGGTAGTTGGAAGGGATTAATTTGAGCTCATTCCGACCATTCTGTTGACCTGGGGAATACTTGGTGGTATAAGCTGCACCTGAGTGTCGCATTCCCTCCGAGTATTTGCCCCCAAGGGAGCCCACCAATGCTGCTGTTGCCTCTTGCTCCTCAAAAACCACTGTCCAAGGGGCAAGCGCCTCCATTGCACTCTGGCAGTTAATCGCTTCTGCCATTTCTACTAATAATCCAGCTTTCTTGAGGGCCCGGCGCACCGCCATGCGATCAACTTCATCGTCTTCCACAACGAGGATTTTGATAATCTCTTCCATAATTAGCTCTTTGTCTATTGCTCATGGCTAATTTCTGCTTCTGGGCAATGTTGGGCAGGCTATACCAACTTTGCCATTAGCTCTTAACCAAAGCGTGTTTTTTACAGATGAGATGCACCACTGCTTAAGCTTCCAATCCTTTTAGGGCATTTCACTAAGCATCCAATATTTGTTAAGAGTTTCTATTGCTTCCACAAATTTCTTAAAAATTACCGGCTTGATAATATACCCTGCAACATTGAGTTTATAAGCTTCTACTATATCCCGATCCTCATTAGAGGTGGTCAGTACAATTACAGGAATACCTCTAAGGTTAGGGTCAGCTCTCACCTCCCGAAGGAACTCAATACCTCCCATTTTGGGCATATTGAGGTCAAGTAAGACTAGTTTGCGTTCCCCAGGTATCAGCTTGGACATAGTATTACCCCGTAACATTTCTAACGCTTCCAGACCATTTGTGGCAATATAAAGCGGATTAGTAATATTATTTTGTTTCAATGCCCTTTTTACTGTCATTATATCGACTTCGTCGTCATCGACTAGTAAAAGGCTGGTTTCTTTGTTTTCCATCACTAAGCTGCCTGTTCCATCGATTGCTTAGGCCAGGTAAAGCGAAAAGTTGCTCCCAGGGAGCGTTGAGATTCTAGAGCAATTGTGCCACCTTTATCTTCAATAATTTTCTTAACAATTGCTAAGCCTACTCCTGTGTTTTCTACCTTATCTCTGGCTTCAAGGGTTTGAAACATCACAAAGATTTTTTCCTGAAATTCCGGAGCAATGCCAGGGCCATTATCAGCAATAGCAAACTCGTAAAAATCAGTTGTTTCTGCTAAGGAAATTACAACTTGTCCCTCAGTATGGTGATTGTGTTTAATCGCATTACTAATTAAATTGGCAAATACTTGCTCTAAGGGCAGTCGTTCTGTGATAAAATTTGGCATTCCTGGCATCACATCGATCGTAAATGTTGGTGGTGGAGCCAAAGAGTCAATTACTAACTTCAATAATTCTTCTACATCTACTAGTTCCAATTTACTCTGAAGACGTCCTGCCCTGGAGTACTGTAATAGGCCATTGATTAGGGCTTCCATACGCTGTACACGCCCCCTGAGCAAGTCCATTTGGTGTCGAGTTTCTGCGGTCAAATGGTCTTGTAGATCCTCTTCAATCCACTGGGAAAGGTTCGCGATCGCTCGCAAGGGAGCCTTGAGGTCGTGGGATACAATATAAGCAAATTGGTCAAGCTCAGAGTTTTTCTTCTCCAAAATCGTTGTGGTTTGTTCGAGAGCCTTGGTCATTTGAGCTAGTTCCTGGGCTCGAGATTTCAGTGCCACTTCATTGCGTTTACTTTGGGTAATATCTTGAGTCATTGACATACCACAGAATACTTCTTGGTATTCATTGGTTACCGGTAGCACATGTACACAGTAGATACGGTCACTAAATTGTATTTCTGTAACCGTAGATTTGCCCAATAAAGCATCCCGATAGATTGGCTCAAGTAATTGAGCTGTTTGAGAAGGCCATGCTTCCCAAATAGTTTTACCAGTCAGGATATTACTCTCAAGATTAAGTTCAGCTAATCCAACTCCTTGAGCAATGTTGTATCGCAGGTCATGATCAAATAGAAATACGGCTCCATTCGGGAAATTTTGAGCCAGGGTACGATATAATTTTTCGCTCCTGCGTAGTGCTGCCTCCGCTTGCTTACGTTGAGTAATATCCTGGTTAATTTCCAGATAAGCTATGGGTTGACCTTTCTCATCTCGTTGCAATGTCCAACCACTGGCAACGGAAACCCGGGTTCCGTCACGCCGGGAATGGACCAATTCCCCGTTCCAGTAACCATCTTGGAATAAGACATGTCTAATTGCCTTGGATGCTAGAGGTAATTCAGTTTTGAGGAGGGCACGGGCAGAATTACCTACTGCTTCTTCTGCTGTCCAACCGTACAATCGTTGAGCCCCTTGATTCCAATAAGTGATCTGATCATTGAGATCGCGTACCATAATTGTATCATTGGCCAAATCAAGCAGTTGGGCTTGTTTAAGCAGGGTTTCCTCAGATTGCTTGCGTTCGCTGATGTCACGCATAATCGCAATGAACACTGATTGCCCCTCTTTCATCGAAGAGTTAGTTTCATCTTTCGCCCAGCTTTCCTTTGCTGAAAGGGTGCTGTGGGAGTGGGGTTCATTATCTAAGTGCATTTTGCTAATGACAAACTCCAGAGGAAAAGTCTTACCTTCTTTGTGACTCCCAAGCATTTCCTGCTGACGTTTGAGCTTGTCTTGGTTCTTGCCTACTATAAAACTCATCGTTTGACCACTATCATCGGTCAGTGGTTGGACAAAAAGTCTTTGTAGATGCATGTTTTGGAGTTCATCCGGTTGATAACCAAAGATTTGGACACTGGCAGCATTAGCAAACTGAATATAGCCTTGTTCATTGAGGATGAGAATGCCATCAACGACATTATCGAAAACTGCCTGCATATATAGGGTACTTTCTCGCAAGTTGCTTGCTTGTTGTGCCAGTTCTCGGTCTAACTTCTTAAAAAGGTACCAAGTAGCAACTAAGCCCACTAGACCCACAACCAAAGCGAACCACTGTAACCCATTAGTTAGTTCCTGCCAATAGCTTACTTGTGCCTCACTCTCCTCTTGCAAGAAAAACTCTTCAACTTTGTCTTGCAGATTATCCATAAGTGATTGGCTTCTGACTAACTGCTCAGTTACCAAGGAAGATGGGACCCGTGTATTGGGAGTTGCCTCATTTGTCTGAATAATCTGTTCTAACAGCTGGATTTGCTCTTGTGCTAAATTAGAAATCTCTTGCAGTTGCTGATGTTGTAGCGAGTCAGCTTTTACCTGATCGCTTAGGGAATCAAGAGACTTAGGAATGTGCTCTGCCTGTAAGTAAGGTTCCAAAAAATCTTTACGCCTAGTAATTAAGTAACCTCGCACACCGGTTTCAGCATTGAGTAGCCCTTTCATCAGGCGATTAGTCTCGATCCTGGTTTGCCGACTCTGTTGCACTTCTAATCGAGACTCTCTGGTTTGAGAGCGCAGTCCGGCAATGGCCAAAATTGAAGCGAGTAAACAAACGACTGGGATCGAGATAATTAAAGTGCCTCGCCAGCGAACAGACAAGGCCGTTGGCTGCCTAAACCAAGTGAGCGAAGTTTGAGAGGAGTCCATATGTTTAATCTTTTTTATAGAAATTAAGCAATTAGGCTTGCCTTCTGTCTTACTTCGTCTTAATTACTGTGAGACTTGAGTTGCCATGATATGATTGAAATTTGGACATTTGCCGTAATTGCTGCCTAGAGGCTCCAAAAGCTTTCCTAGGAGGTACTTTACAGCTTATCTAACAACAAGCCTAATCATACCAGTGCTGGTTAGAATAGGTAATTATGAGGTTATCTTGTATAAGTACAATAATTTGAAGCATGGTTGCCAGAGTACAACAAATTCTAACTTTACTTGTTTCCAGGCGTTTTTCAAGGCATTGGAAGGGGTCAAGGTACAAGCAGTGGCCAGATATAGGCCAATTGTGAGAAAAAATGTATTCCTCAGGGGTTATGTTCAATAAATTTAACTCCGTATCCAATAGCTCAAGATGTCTGAAAGTTGGCTTGAATCTCAGCCAAAAGTGAAGGAACTCTTAAAAAGAGCACCTATTACTCAGAATCTATCTGAAGTCGAACAACCCTTACTACTACCGATGGGTAGAAATACTTCACTCTTCTGAGCTAAAACCTCCTAAATTTTCTATTGTTTAAACTAAAAAATGCTATACCCTGGACGTTGATGATGAGTAAAATTCGCGTTGCTCTCATTGAAGACCACGACCTCACTAGGGTCGGGATTAGAACAGCGCTACAACAGCGTAGTGAAATTGAATTTGTCGGAGAGGCTGCCAACGCTGCCGACGGTCTGAACCTACTAGAAACCACTAGACCAGACATCGGCATAGTGGATCTCGGTCTTCCTGACATGGACGGCATTGAACTGACCAAGCGATTCAAAGAAGATATCGCCGCCGATGACCCAGAAAAAACCAAGATTCTGGTACTTACTTTGCAGGATCATGAAGAAGCTGTGATGGCAGCTTTTGCTGCTGGTGCTGATTCCTACTGCATGAAAAATATCAGCTTTGATAATCTGCTAGAAGCATTACATGTCACGAGTGAAGGTAATGCTTGGATTGATCCAGCGATCGCAGGGGTTGTTCTTAAGCAAGCTAAGTCAAGCGAGGCAAGAACAACAGCCACAGCATCAATGAAAACTGTGACAATTAATGCGGCTGAACCTGAGTATAGTCAACTGATTGAAGCCTATCCCTTAACGGAAAGGGAATTAGAGGTTTTGCAGCTGATTGTTGATGGTTGCAGCAACGCAGTGATTGCTGAAAAGCTATACATCACCGTGGGCACTGTTAAAACCCACGTTCGCAATATCTTGAACAAACTCTGTGCAGATGACCGCACTCAAGCTGCGGTCCGTGCCCTCCGCTCAGGATTAGTGGGTTAAACTTTTCTCAAGCTAGAGGAAGGAATCTTGCGTGAGCTGTTGTGCATGAAAAAATATAAATTGGCACTAACGCACTGGACACAGAGATTAGGACTAATACCAATTTCACCAAATTAAATTGCGTCTTAGCTTACCATCTGTTCTTGTAAAGCGCCTGACGGGGCCGGGTGTGGGGTCGAATCTTGCGCCGCTATGGTGGGGAAGAAACACTTCTTCATATATTATTACCATTTTACAGGGGTTTGCTGCCTGTGTTTCTTAAGAGCAAAATTCGGGATTCTCAAGCTACTTGGCAAAATCAGGGTTAATTTTTGCTACTTCCTTTGGGTTATGAAGATAACTGACGAAGGTTAAAGCTAGTAGTAAAAGTTATACCATCCCATTATCTAAGTATCAGGGGTATCTCAAGTAGAAATAAGGCTTTGAGAGCTTGATCCAGTAGTTGATAGGCTAAACCTTGGATTATCCTCAAGCTATTGTCTCTAACAGTTATTATAGAACTGGAGTAGATGCATGAGTCAGGCAAATGGTCGAAAACTCAAGCTGATGGTGGTGGACGATGAGCCTGACAATCTAGATTTGTTGTATAGAACCTTCCGGCGAGACTTTCGCGTTTTCACTGCGGATGGGGCAATTAATGCCCTTGACATTCTTGAAAAAGAAGGGGAAATGGCTGTAATTATTTCTGATCAGCGGATGCCCCTAATGAATGGGACAGAGTTTCTGAGCAAAACAGTTGACCGTTTCCCAGATACAATTCGTATCTTGTTAACTGGTTTTACCGATGTTGAGGACTTGGTAGATGCGATTAATTCTGGACAGGTATATAAATTTCTGACTAAGCCTTGGAACCCTGAGTATCTAAAAGCCTTAGTTCAGCAAGCAGCAGACATTTATCAGGTAGTCAAACAAAGAACCAATCAACTTCGCCGTGCCTTACGACGAGAAGAGCTATTGAATGCAGTGACCACAGCGATTAGAGAGTCCTTGGACTATAGTAGTATGCTACAAACTGTGGTCACCGAGATTGGTCAAACTTTTGAAGCTACAGGTTGTATTCTCAGACCAGTAGAAGGGGAGCAGCTAACACCAGAATGTTTTTCTTTCCTAACTGAAGGTAATGCTCAAACATCATCCTTACCCAACACCGACTCTATCTTTGAGAATCTCTTAGACAATCCACAAACCCAATTATTTCGAGAACCAGAAACGGATGACCATCATTTAGTCCATTTTGTTGTTCCCCTAGTTTACCAGCAAGAGCTCTTGGCAGTTCTGTATCTCTATCAGCGAGGCACTGAGAATCCTTGGTCTTCTGAAGACATTGAGCTAATGGGAGCTGTTAGCGAGCAAGCCGCTTTGGCAATTTCCCAGGCAAAACTCCATCAACGCATCCAGCTGAATGCTCAAAAAATGCGTGATGAGTTAGAGGTGGCTCGCCAAATCCAAAACAACTTGCTGCGCCAAAGTATGCCAGATGTTGAAGGGA
>JAAHHL010000268.1 GCA_010672185.1 Caldora sp. SIO3E6
TAAGATCCAGCGGCGTCTCACAGCAACGGTTCGCCTCCAGAGGAAGTCTCCTCCCCCAATAACATCATTACCTCAAACCCCAACACAAGCGATCGCTACTTTGGCTCGAGGCATCGCTGCAATTATTGGTTTGGTGTTGCGCTTGGTGCTTAGTATTCTGCTCGCCTGCCTGGATACAACTTGGGAGATGCTCTTAGGAGGTATAGGAGCAGCAACGGGGACAATTGCTGGGTTGATTTTGATTAGTGGGACAAGTTTTGGCGATTACTTTGCTGACTGGCTCTCTTGGCACTTACCCCTACTCCTACCTGATGTCGAGAGTACAGTATGGCAAGTCATGCCTCTATTTGCTATTGCTGGGTTAGGTACTGGTTGGGGTTTAACCCTAGCCGGAGGTTTTCGGCAGGAACGACGTCCCTTGATAGCAGGGTTGATGGGCATTTTTGGCTATAGTATCGGTTGGTTAATTTGGCAGGAATCGGTTTCTTATGCCTTAATAGAACGCCTGTTAGGAGTAGTTACCGCTATTGCAGTTACTCCCCTAGCCTTGGGTTTGGGACTACCCAGTCATTATTTAGTTCACACCTTAGTTGCCGCTGCTGGTACTGGCACTATTTTTAGTGGTTTAGCTTGGTTAGGACTTTTACCTGTAGATATGCTGATTAATATCTTTTCTGCCTCAGAAGCTAGCTTAGTTGATTTAATCTACACTGTTGCTTTTTTTAGTCTCTTAGGCATCACCACCGGACTTTGCTTGGGAGTGAGTTATTATGTCGTAGTACCAATCCTACGTCGGTTGGGTTGGAACTGATATAGCGCAATTCAAAATTCAAAATTCAAAATTCAAAATCAAATACTTACACACCCGAATATTGGGCTCAAAACCCGCCCAACACCATCCCCTAATTAACGCAACCAATCCCCGTATGAAAATCGCTACTTGGAACGTCAACTCAATTCGTACTCGCCAAGAACAGGTAGTGGATTGGTTGCAAACAAATAAAGTAGATGTGCTTTGCCTGCAAGAAACTAAAGTGGTAGATCCTGACTTTCCGCGATCGCCTTTTGAGGATTTGGGCTATCATCTCTATATTTACGGGCAAAAAGCCTATAACGGTGTTGCTATCTTCAGCTTGAAACCCCTTGAACAAGTTGGTACTGGCTTTACCGCAGTGCTGAAGGAGGATGAGGTAGGGGAGTTAGATGAACAAAAGCGGGTAATTACCGGTGCAGTAGACGGTGTCCGCATTGTTAATCTTTACGTCCCCAATGGTGCTTCGGTAGGCTCTGATAAGTATGAATACAAGCTCCGTTGGTTGAAAATTCTGCGAGAATATTTGCGATCGCTTTTAGAAAAACCACCCCAGGCTCTTTGTGTTTGTGGAGACTTTAATATTGCCCTAGAAAACAGAGATATTTATAACCCTAAGGGTAGAGAAAAACATATCATGGCTTCCCCCGCTGAACGTCAAGCCTTACAGGAAGTTCTAGCATTAGGCTTAGCCGATGCCTTTCGCAAATTTACCACAGAGGAAGGTCACTTCAGCTGGTGGGACTATCGCCATGATGGCTTCAACCGCAACCGAGGTTGGCGCATTGATCATCTCTACCTTACTCCTAACCTCTACGAGCAAGCCACTAGTTGTGCGATTGATATTTCACCTAGGAAGTTAACGAAACCTAGCGATCATGCTCCAGTTATTGTGGAATTGTAGGGGCGGATTTAGGGTCACCTTCAACCCACATTCCGCACCCTGAAGTATCACAATACAATTTTAGGGTGACCGGGTGTAGGGTGACCGGGTGTGGGGTATCAAGAATTATAGATTAGGACAAGGGGCTTAAGCCCCTTGTTAGCTTGCCCTACCTGAGAATGTCTTAACCGCCCTGGCGAATGCTATAAATGAAACAGCTGCCTCAGTTGTTGATTTTAAGTATAAAAAGTTACATAATTACTACCAAAAATTAAGAAAATACCGATTGTGCCAGTTTGGGTGCGGAATGTGGGCTACAAAGAAATTAAGCGTCTAAATTCAGTTTTATTGATAAATAATACAAATTATTACGAGCTTAAGTCATTTTTTCTGTTTATCAAAGTTTTTTGTCTTTGACAAAAGTTAATTTTTTTTGATACTTTACTTTAAGTAAGCTTTACAATTATTAACAGCACCTAATTTAACTAAGGATTGCTGCACAAAAGTGAAAGCCATACCAAACGATGGCTCCAACTCTTTTTTCACCTTGAATTATCACAGTTTTATTGTCTTTTAGATAAAAAGCACTGCATTTTCTATAGGAAACCCCTAGGTAGCCTTAGTGGATGCCAAGGTTGTTTATGTTTTGTTTTTTTACAAACAACTAACAACTAACTACAAACAACAAGTTAAGTCTGATTGAACACTTTTCCTATGATTTGCCAAGAACAATACAACAACAAGTAGTGAGGGAATTTCCATGTTAACTCAGACACAACATGTTGGCGATCAACAGAATACAAAAACTAAGCAAGTCCTATCTTCTCATTTAAGAATCGCATCAATTAATATTGAAGGAAATTGCCACTTAGACCGTGTTATTCCCTTCTTGAAAAAACAAAATGTAGATATTATCTGTTTGCAGGAAGTATTCTCCCAAAATCTGATACTTTTTGAGCAGCAGCTTGAGAAAAAATCTTACTTTTGTGCTAATGCTACCCTGACAAAATCAAATGATTTCAGATTTGACCCTTTAGGAGAGTGGGGGACGGCAATTCTTACCAATCTCCCTATTATTGAGAGAGGACAAAATTACTATTTTGGCAAATCTCAATACACTCCAGAACTAGTACCATATAATAATAACTCACGATATAGGGCATTGCAGTTTGTGAATGTTGTTTATGAGGACATAGTATTCACTATTGCAACAACACACTTTACCTGGTCACCTAATGGAAAACCTGATCTAAAACAATGGAGAGATTTAAGGAAACTATTACCCATCCTCAAAGATTTGAAAAGTTTTACTCTTTTGGGAGATTTTAATGCACCCCGTGGGAGTGCGGTGTTTTCTGAACTCTCCAAATATTACCAAGATAATATTCCAAGCTCCATCAAATCTACCATTGATGGAACCTTGCATCGTTCTGGTGAAATAAATCTGGTAGTAGATGGTATCTTCACAACATCGGATTACTACGCATCCAATGTGGAAATTCATACTGGTGTAAGTGATCATTGTGCCCTCATAGCCAATATTCAACGCCAATTTTCATATTGACTTATATCAAGTTCGGTTGAACTCACATCACTTGATATTATTACTCTCGATAAACACACTCAACCGCAAGGGTGTTGGGCGAAGCATTTGGATAGGTAGGGCTTGCTGAATAAGTGTGTAAGCCATGCCAGACAATGCTTTCAGCGGTTTATAAGCCTGGTGTTGTGCAAGGAAATGAATATGAGTGGCTCAAAAAGCTGGCATTGTTGCGGAAAATCCCTGAGTAATCTTCAAGCTGAAAGCTGACAGCTGACAGCTGAAAGCTAAAAACTGATAGCTAATGACTTATTCAGCAGACCCTAGGTATACTTAGGTATGTGTACTTAAATTGTCGCCCAAATGCTTTGCCCCTACATCCAATTTTCAACTTTGAAGACACACCCTAAGGCTCAACCCAGCGACCATCGGCTTTGATTAAATTAATTAATTCCTCTACACCTTGGGTTTCTGGGACTTTTTTAATTTCCTCTCGCCCCCGATAGAGAGAAATATAACCGGGTTGTTTACCCACATAACCATAATCAGCGTCTGCCATTTCACCAGGGCCATTAACAATACAACCCATAACTGCTATATCTAAACCAGTGAGGTGTTTGGTCGCTTCCCGGACTTGGTGCAAAACGTCTTCTAAGTTAAACAAAGTACGCCCACAGGAAGGACAAGCAACATACTCTACCATGGTTTTCCGCAATCCCAGGGCTTGCAGGATGCTGTAGCAGACAGGTATTTCTTTTTCTGGAGCTTCGGTGAGGGAAACCCGGATCGTATCACCAATACCTTCAGCTAAAAGGGTGCCAATACCAGCAGTAGACTTGATACGCCCATATTCTCCATCCCCAGCCTCTGTAACACCCAAATGCAAGGGGTAATCCATACCCAAAGCATCCATTCGCTCTACCATAAGGCGATAGGCGGCTAGCATTACTGGCACTCGTGAAGCTTTCAGGGAAATTACCAAGTTGTAGAAGTCCAAGGACTCACAGATGCGAATAAATTCTAGGGCAGACTCTACCATACCTTCTGGAGTATCACCATAGGTAAATAGCATCCGCTCCGCCAGGGAACCGTGGTTAACACCAATACGCATCGCTTTACCCTGCTCCCGGAGAGAAACTACCAATGGTGACAAGGTTTCACGAATTTTGTTGCCAATTTCCCCAAATTCCTCTTCGGTATATTCCGTGCGCTCAAGTTTTGGCTTTTCAAAAACATACAACCCCGGATTAATCCGTACCTTATCCACATGCTTGGCAACTTCCAGGGCAATTTTCATGCCGTTGTGGTGAACATCCGCTACTAGGGGCACTGCCTGGTAAGTCTGGACTAATTTTTCCTTGATTTGAGCCAAAGCTTTAGCATGACCAATACTAGGTACTGTAACCCGAACTATCTCGCAGCCAGCTTCATGGAGGCGGCGAATAGCGGCAACGGAACCATCAATATCCAAGGTGTCTTCATTAATCATCGATTGCACCACTACAGGGTTGTTACCACCAATAGTGGCGCTACCGACTCTTACAGGGCGAGTCTTGCGCCGCTGAATTGTAGTATCAATAGCTGTCGGCCTAGGGGCAGTTGAGGGAGTAATCAGTGTTTGCATAAACTGTTTGCTGACTTCTGTAGCGAGAATATCAGTTATTTTGCGCTATTTCTCAATTTGTAACTTTAAGAAATTGCAAACGCCCCTAAGTAGGGCTTGGGAGAATAAGTCATTAGCTATCAGTTTTTAGCTTTCAGCTGTCAGCTTTCAGCTGTCAGCTTGAAGATTACCCAGGGATCTTCCACAACAATGCCAGCTTTTTGAGCCATTCATATTCATTTCTTTATCTGGCATCGCTTTCGGCCCTATTCTCCCAAGCCCTAAGTAGAGTGAAGCTTATTGATCAAATTGACAAACCTCTTCTGGCTCAAAGGGGCAAGTTTCATAAAGTAGTTGGTTGCCTTTGAGGTTAATCGTTTTTAGTTGAGTCAGGGAGCCCAAGGGGCTCAGATTCAATATTTCATTATCACTGAGGTCGATTGTTTGTAGTTTAGTCAGGTAGCTCAAAGGACTCAGATTCGATATTTCATTATCGCTGAGGTCGATTGTTTTTAGTTTAGTCAGGGATTCCAAGGGACTTAGCTCTGATATTTCATTAGCCCTGAAGTAGATTGCCTCTAGTTTAGTCAGGGATTCCAAGGGACTTAGCTCTGATATTTCATTATCACTGAGGTCGATTACTTTGAGGTTAGTCAGGGATTCCAAGGGACTCAGCTCGGATATTTCATTGTTGCTGAGGTAAATTGCTTCGAGTTTAGTCAGGGATTTCAGGGGACTCAGCTCTGCTATTTTATTCTTACTGAGCACTAAATTAGTCAGCTTAGTAAGAGATTTGAGGGGGCTAATGTCCGATACCTGGTTAGCAGTAAGGTCGAGTCCGTTAAGGTTAGTCAGGGATTTGAGGGGGCTGAGGTAGGATATGTCATTATCCCTCAGATAGAGAGTAGTGAGCTTGCTTAGGGATTGGAGAGGTCTGATATCTGATATTTCATTGGCACTGAGGTAGAGAGTAGTAAGATTGGTTAGGGATGAAAGGGGTCTGAGGTCAGATATTTCGTTGTTGCCAAGGTCAATTTCAGTAAGGCTAGCAAGATTTTCCCTAGCATCACTACATTTATTCGTCTCAGCAATAAACAGCAGTATATCTACCGTCTTTCTGGCTTCCTTAGAAAGCTCCTTCTTATTTTCACACCAATCGACAAAGCTACTGAAGTTGGTTGCTTCCTGAGGCTGAGAAGCAGTCTTTTGCAAGCTACATCCTCCGAAGATTAAATTTAGCCCTATACCTACCGAGATAATTGCATAAGTGAAGGTCTTCATTTTTCTTTATAGAAATAATTTTTTCACTCCCTTATTCCTAATACTTCACTTCTTTTCCCCAATCCCTAAAAAATGATTATTATTCGAGATGGGCATTACTTTGAACAATAGGGTGTGGCGGTGTGGGGTTTGGGGTTTGGGGCATTGGTGACAAGTTAAAGGATAGTGCATTTTGTCAACTCCCATATATGGTGTTTAGGGCTAAAAAAGACCCTATATATGGAAAGATCTTGGGCAAAAAAATCTATATTCTCCATTCTCCATTCTCCATTCTCCATTCTCCATTCTCCATTCCCTTGACAACGACATTTTTACCTTAACTTGTCACCAATGCCCTACACCCTACACCCTGCTTACTTTTCAGCATCAGGAGTAACTGTTTGTTGTTCGAGGGAATCTATCTGTGGTGGCTTAGCTTCTCCAGAAACCCCTTCTTCGGGAATAGTTAACTCTCCGGAAACTCCGTCTTCGGGAATAGTTGGCATAATCGGCTGAGCGTTTCGCATTCGCTCTGGTGTCCAATAATCCAAAAGATCTTGGTTTGCCTGTTGGTTATCAGTCCGCTCAACACTCAAGCTAGGTGGTTGAGCTTGATTGTTATCTTGATTCTTCACTCTTGACTCTCCCTTAGCCATTTGTGATGCTAAAGTTACACTTACTAGACTAACTAGGGTAATTGCTACTATCAAAAATGTCTTGGACATTGAGCTTACCTCGTGGCTATCATTCATTTGTTTGATTAAAGTTTATCTATAAGTTATGACCAGATAATTTATATCAAGTTCCCTTAAAGTTAGATGTCGGCTTGGTGATTTTTGCCCTCAGTAGTTCAGGAATGACTCAAACTGAACCGATAATCTCCACTTGCAGGTCACTAAAGTTGGGATTACCCCTAAGAACATTTTTATTAATAACTTTAGCAAAAGCTAGCTGCTGTCCTGGCTCAAGTCCAGCACCGGCCTCTACAGGTGCAGTATCACTGGCCAGAATACTGCCATCTGAGCTAATCACGTTAAACCGCACAGCGGATATGGAACTAACTTGATTGGATTCATTCATGACAGTACCTGTAATCTCAAGAGAATTACCATCACTTCTTGGTGAAATTTGAACGTCATAGAATCGTAAATTGATAGCTACAGGCACTGGCTCGGTTTCAATTGGCTTCGTTACACACATACTCGATAGGTCAATAATTTGCCCTTCCCATTCCATATAGCAAACTTGATCTTGAGCACCTGCGACATTAGGAAACAAAGCTATTGCAGCAATAATCGTGAAGAATTTCCTCATTATTATTTATTACTCCCAGTTTTTTGCCCTCGACAACAACTGTGATGTTATCACAGCAAAGATCTAGTACTGACAGAAGACTCAATTTAGGAATGGGAAAGGTTTTTGTTGGTAAATTGGCGACAAACCTTTCCCACACCATCGATTGGTAGCTACGATGAGAAGTACTAGCAATTGCCAACTCTACGAGCACAAGCTGTATTCAAAATGCTGATGAAGCTACTGTTGAGAGTAGAGCTGCCTTGGATGAGTGGACCGATGGCTACTGGTCCATAAGAGGTGACACCAATCACTCGATTTTGCCCTTGTTCGAGCCCATTTGTTTGTCCTAGTGCAGCAGTTCCAAAGTTCTGAACCCAAGGGCCTCCACTAGAACCTCCCCTCATATCAGAACCATAAATTACAGTACCGCTGCCATTTGTCTGAAAACTTTCGGCGGTGACTTGATGCATTTTCTGACCATTATCCAGATTTACTGGATATCCGAGCAAGGTTGCATGGTTCGGGATAAGCCTTTGAGTCTGATAGCCTAGATAGCCTGTGATATCACCTATACGGCGATTACTGCCATTGACAAACTGGTCATTGACTTC
>JAAHHL010000269.1 GCA_010672185.1 Caldora sp. SIO3E6
TGTTATAGCTCGCAATGGTCGAGGGCAGAATAGTTTGTCTGTAGTACCCGGTGGCTCTCAATTGTTTATTGACCCCTATAGCCGTCAAGCTCAGACAGACTACTATCAATTGGTTGAAGTTTTAATGAAACGACGCCCAGATGGGGTACTATTCGACTATATCCGTTATCCCCGTGGGAATGGTTCAGATACTGTTGCCGATAGAATTGAGGATTTGTGGATTTATGGTGATGCCTCTAAAAATGCTCTCTATGACCGCGCTCTGAATAATCAAGGTCGAGAGCTGATTAAGCGCTATATAAGTAAGGGCTCTATCAGTGCGAGGGATATCAAAGCAGTAAAAAAACTCTATCCTAAGGAGGATGCGCCTCGTTGGGAAGGTCGTTCTCCCTCCTCTAGAGATACTGCGGCATCTCTAAAATGGCAACTGTGGCAGCTGAGTGTCGCTCACGCCGCCCAAGGTGTCCTTGACTTCCTCGCCTTAGCAGTCCTCGCCGCCCAGCGCAACGGAGTACAATCCGGAGCAGTATTTTTCCCGGATGCCAACCAAGTTGTTGGTGGAAGTGGATATGATTCGAGGTTACAACCCTGGGACAATTTTCCCAGCACAATTGAATGGCACGCAATGTCTTATGGTGTCTGTGGTAATACCAGCTGTATTGACAGTTTGGTCAAGCGAGCTCTAGAGCGAACTCCATCTCAAACCCAATTGACACCAGCTCTTGCAGGAACTTGGGGCAGATCCATCAAAAATCGTCCCTCTCTAGAAGCTCAGATGCGCTCAATCCAGCGGATATCACCACGCATTAAGTCCATCAGCCATTTTGACTTCTCCTGGCAAGAGCCAGAATTTGACCGCCAGCGGAAGTTTTGTCAACTATAGCAAGGATGATGGGGAGATGGGGAGATGGGGAGACAAGGGAAAAATTCGACCTTCCCAATTCCCAATTCCCAATTCCCAAATAACAAACAACAAATAACAAACAACCAATCAACAACAAAGGACAAACAACAAATAACAAACAACCAACAACAAACATTACAGCAACTCCGCAATAGTTTGCGGCGGGGGCAGCAGAGTATGGCAGATTGGCAGGGAGGACGGCTAGCGGTTTCTGCTGTACCTGGTGCTGGGAAGTCTACGGGAATGGCGGTAGCAGCTGCGATCGCGATTGCTCGTTATCAACTCCATGCTAAGCGCCAATTAGTAGTAGTTACTTTCACTCGCTCTGCTGCTGCTAGTATCAAAGCCAAAATTCGTGCTCACCTGAACTCTCTTTCCATACCACAAAACAGTTTTGTTGTCCATACCTTACATGGTTTAGCTCTAAATATCGCCAACCGCCATCCAGATTTATCGGGTATCAATCTGGAAAATGCCACGGTGGTGATTCCTCGTTCTAGTAACCGCTTAATTCGTTCTGCTGTAGAACAGTGGATTGCTCTCCATCCAGTTCGTTATTCTACCCTCTTGGAAGGACAAAGTTTTGATGGAGAAGAAACAGAGCGACTTAGGCGACAGTCAGTGTTGCGGACTGAGGTACTACCGAAATTGGCTTATATCGTGATTCATGAAGCCAAGAGTTCCGGTTTAACCCCAGAAGATTTGTGGAAGCTCAATCAACAAACTAACGACCCTTATGAAACTTTAGCGATCGCTGCTGGTTTGTACGAACAATATCAAACTATTGCGCGATCGAGGAACTTCATCGACTATGATGACATGATTTTGGCAGCCTTGAGAGTCTTGAACAACGATGCTGTCTGTCAAATGTGGCAAAAGCAATACTTTGCAGTCTTTGAAGACGAAGCTCAGGATTCTACCCAACTCCAATACCGATTGTTGCAGACTCTGGCAACAGACCCAAGCAATCCCTCTGGCTTTCTGAACTTAATTAGGGTTGGTGACCCCAATCAAGCAATTAACTCGACGTTCACTCCTGCTGATCCGATTTATTTCAATCGGTTCTGCGAAGACTGTCAGACACAAGAGCGTCTGGCAACGATGGATCAAGCTGGTCGTAGTACTACTATTATTATTGAAGCTGCCAACTTTATCCTGCACTGGGTTAATCGCTCCAAACTGACAGGGAAAGAACTTGCCTTTCGCTCCCAAAATATTCGCCGAGTAAATGCGGATGATCCGCAACCAGATGCTAATCCTAGTCCCACGGGAAAGGGTTTGGAAATCTACAGTCCTCGGGATATTTATCACACTGTCAAACTGATTGGAGAGCGGGTAGTAGAATTATTCGCTACAACTCCCAACCATCGAGCAGCGGTACTAGTCAGGGAAAATCGGCAAGGTAGTTTTGTGGCTCAACAATTAGAATTTCTCCAACGGCAGCATGGCATTGAAATCTATGATGTACAAGAAAGCGATCGCCAATCCCATGTTCCTCGGGAAATCCTCACCCTGCTCCATTTCTTAGATCTACCCCACTCCCCAGATTACCTCAAAGCTGCTCTAGTAGTTTTAGTCGAGCGTCAACTTATTCCTACCCAGGATCTCAATGCTCTTGCTACCTTCCCAGAAGAGTTCCTCTATCCAGGCCCCCTTGATCCCCCCCAAACCCCAGCAGTGATTAAAGCTGCTCGTTATTGTCGCAGTTTGCTACGTGCTCGTCTAGAGTTACCTCACTATCAATTGATTTCTTTCCTAGCTCTTACCTTAAATTACAACCAATCTGAGTTAGCGACAGCGGATAAATTAGCAGAAAGGATTGCCAAACAGACTTTCGGCAACAGCTCGATGAATGCTACTCTGGGAGCACTCCAAGAAATCGTCAATTCTGAACGTTTTGAACCAGTAGAAACGGAAGATGCTGACTCTCGCTATCTTCGTGCCGGTCAACTTACGATTATTACCATGCACAAAGCTAAGGGATTGGACTGGGATTATGTCTTTATCCCCTTTTTGCACGAAGATACCTTACCTGGTAATCCTTGGGTTCCCACTGCTGCTCAATTTTTAGGTGACTTTACCTTAGCAGAAGTTGCCAGAGCTCAAATTCGCGCCAGTCTTCATGAGCAAGCAATACCCCTAGCACCGGAGGCTTGGGAACAAGCGGGACAACTGAAGACAGCCGAAGAGTTTCGCCTCCTCTATGTCGCCATGACGAGGGCAAAACGTTTATTGTGGATCTCTGCAGCGGAACAAGGGCCTTTCCGTTGGAGTACTTTTAGTGGCAAGGGAGATAATTTACAACAGAAAAAACCTTGTCCAGTTTTACCAGCTTTAAGGAATCATTTTCCTCAAGCGGTTCACTTCTTAGATGAAAATTATAGCAAAAGGCAGGAGGCAGAGGGCAGAAGGTAAGAAAGAAAGTTGCAAGGGAGAAGGGAATTATAAGTGATTATCCGAACTTGATATAAGAGGGGATGAAGAGTTTATTCTATCGATTGTAACGCTTATAAATCAAGATTTTGGTTCGGTGATGCTCTTATCTTCCCACACCTCCCACACTCCCCACACCTCCCACACTCTCTTTTGCAACCAACTCACAAAGCTTCGATATCTTCCCGAGACAGTTGGGTGATTGCCATAATCGTTTCTGTATCTAAACCTTGTTGTTTACAAGAACGAGCAATTTCTATGGTTCTTTGTTCGCCACCTCTAATTTCAGCTTGTTCAATCTGTTCGATTTGCAATTGTGCCTCAAACTCTTGAGTACTTAAGATGCTTGCTTCGTAACTCTTGTTGTTCATATAACGATTGTATGCCGCTCTTTCAGTGTCTGATAGATTATTGACTCGCAAAGTTTCCTTGGCTTCTACCATTCCTTTTGCTACAAATTCCTCCTTGATCTCGCTGTTTCTCAGAAAATAGATCCATTCTTGTAAGGTAGTTTGCGCTGCTCCCTGGAAGTTCCTCACTTTCAGCAGATAGTATTCTGGGAAGATATCTGCTACTTTTTCTACGTTAAATTTTCTTTCTTGAGCTTTGGTCAATTCCAGGGTATCTCCCGTATTCACTCCAACGAACTCTGATTTGAGACGATAAATATAGTCACTTCCCTTACCGAGGTTAAAGTAGACGATATTCACTGAGTAGATTTTCCTAATTTCGCCGTACTCTTGTCCTTGTTCGAGATATTCGGTGACTAACTGAGATACACCGTAGAGCATACGATGAAAATAATCGAGTTGGGAGTTGTTTTGTACTTCGATGAGGATCAACTCCGAGTTGACGGTTTCGGCAATAATATCGACTCGGTTGCTCTTATCGTCCTGAGTTTGTTGATTGCCCTCACTCTCGAGAAGGGTCTTGATGGTGATATCTTGATGTAATAACTCGCTTAAAAACCCTTCCAAGACTACATAATTAGCCTTATTGCGCAGTAGTCTTTTGATCGCCCAATCAAAGCGAATATGTTTGGCAGTCATGGTCAGTGTACTGGTTTCACTACTGATATATTAGTGCAATAGGTAGGTTGGTAGGCAATAGCTTAACTTGTCACCATTGGGAGATGAGTGATCACAGTTTAAGTTTCTGGTTCATCAGAAAAATACCTTTTATATCAGCTACCGCAATAGGAGATATTTCAATCTGGTAGGCCATATTTTTCCCGAAGTTCTGCAAATGCTTGCTTTAGAGGTATCCCTTTCCCTTGTTCAAATTCTTCAATACTTTTGCGAATGCCTGCAATAGACTCCAGTAATTCAAGTCTATCGAGAAGTTGCTGGTAGCCTTCAGCATCTTGAACAACGGCAGTAGCTTTACCATTAACAGTCAGAACTATGGGTGCTTTAGTTTCTTTGAGTCTTGCTAGGAAAGCTTTTGCCCCCCGCTGGAACTCTGAGAGAGGATAGATGTTACTCAAATTAAGCATAATATTTTCAAAAAATTATTTGATAATTTCATGCTATCACTTGGCAATTGTTTTGTCTATATAGCGCTCTCGAAAAACACCGAGTCAGGAGTCAGGAATCAGGAGGGAAGAGAGTTTGTATTCAATTGGGGGCGCGAAGCGCTCCTCAGGAGCTCCTCAGAAACTAAAAATGATTACAGAATGTCTGAATACCTTGATATGACAAGTTTGCTGACTTCTTTTTAGGCAAGGAAAACTCTTGTTCCTCCTGCCTTCTAATGCTCATTACTCAAGCACCTACCTGTGAAATGAGATAGGCTCCCCAGAGTACAGCAAGCACAGCAAGTATCGTTACCCAAATAGGATAGTTCCCTTGAATAACTTCCCCATCAGCGGTGCGGAGGGTTTCCACATCAATCCAAGGAGTCACTCCTCGGCGAAACCAACCAGTAACTGTAACTTCGTGATTTACCAAGTTTTTGGCACTAGGGGGTTGAGGTAGAAAACAGATGATCAGTATACTTACAGCTACTAAGAGTAAATTCCAGGAGAAAATACTCCCTAGCTGATTCCTGGATATAGCTGTAGTAGTTAATTGTCCTAGATAAATCACAAAGTAAACTAAACTACAGAGTTTGCCAAAAGATAGAAGATTACCCAAAAACCCTAAATAAGAAAAGTAGTGGAGTTTAATCAAACCAGTGGAGGTTTGCAAAATTAAATCCATCTCCAACCAATTGAATAAGCCAGAACGTCCTAAAAGTTTGCCTGCTAACCTAACAGGCTTACTGTTTGGAGGCAGGAGGTTGGTTGTTGCTAAATAGTCTCCTAAGTTGGGTTCATTATGTAAATTAGTAGACTTAATTTCGGGAAAGTAGCGATTGAGCCAGATAAAGATACTCAGGCTAAAGGCAACTAATACGCAAGCATCAAGAAAGGGTTGAGCATTGTGCAACCAAATTAGCTGCCAAATATTGAGCCAGTCGGCAATTTTCCCAATTGACCAAAATATTACTCTTAGCAGGATACCCAAAACCAACCCTGCTAGCAGAGTACTTTGCAGTAAAGGAAAAGCTTGATAACTATTTTTTAGTTTAGACAGTTGTTGAGCGTTATCACGAATAGGAGGCGTAGGAGTTGGCAGATCCAATTCCGGATTGAGCATCCAGAAGCGAACATAGCGGGAACAAAGATGTAAGCGTTCCCCTAGGAGGGGGTGGGAAGCGTTGAAGATTAGCCAGTGCCTGTAATAATTTTTGCAGTCCCAGCTTAAAACAGCTTCAAAAGAGGTTTGGGGAGAACAACTACTGAGGATGATTGACTGCTGATATCCGACGGGCAACAATAAATCAAAACTTTCCAACAGTCTGCTAGTTTGGCGGTTATCTTGGATATTGTCGCTAATACCTAACCCAATTTTCAGTAAGGCACGGGTTAGTCCATTAGGATTACCAGTCGTTTCTGCTGCGATGCGATCGCTATAGTAAACCCTAATTCGGGAAAACCACAGTAGGGGTAGGCGCAGTAGCCAGTAGCAGCCATAACTTACCGCAGCAATGGCTCCCATCAGGTTCAAGAGGATTGGTGTGAGCCATTGCTCATAAGCAGGTAATTTGCTCTCCATCAGCTGTGGCAATCTCTCTCCCCACTCAGCTACTTGCCAATAAATCGTATAAGGTAGCTGGAGGATTAAGACACCCCAAGACATCAAAATAAAATCCCAGTGGAAAATATGCCCTAATTGACCAGCATAGATAGTAGCAACTTCGTCATCTGCCAACCGTTCTAATAAACCCTCACTCACCACCAAACGCGCAGTACGAGGTAGATTACCATAAGTCATGGCCACTGGGGCATCCGTTGGTAAAATGCCCAACTTAGTCACCGGGAGGCGTTTTTGGCGACAAAAGCGCTGTACTACCCTAGCGGCTTCTGGATTGCGGGATGCTAATTGATTTAAGGATAGGGGTTCCAAACCATGAAACCATTTCAATAACCAATCAATTAACCACGGAGACGAAAGCAACAGGATTACCAGCACAACTCCAAGAGTATGGGTTGGATCTCTGTAGAATGGCTGAAAGGGTCGTACAATGGGTAGCTTTACCAGAAGAAGGTTAGTTGTCTCCATCAAGAAGCTTACCAAGAAGCGCAGCAACCAAAACCCAGCGATCGCACTACCAATTTGTATTAACCACAAGCTTGTAAACTTAGGGGGTTTGAGAGGACGCCATTCCTTAGCACGTCCACCGTTACGCCATCTAGGACGAGGGGAAAATAAACTGGGAGCAGAGGGAGGAGAGTAGGGAACAGGTAGTAGGTTTGTTGTTTGTTGTTGGTTGTTGGTTTTTGGTTGTTTGTTGTTGGTTGTTTGTTGTTGGTTGTTTGTTGTTGGTTGTTTGTTGTTTGTTGTTTGTTGTTGGTTGTTGGTTGTTTGTTGTTTGTTGTTTGTTGTTTGGGAATTGGAAATATCTTCCTTGTCCCCCTTGTCTCCCTTGCCTCTCTTGTCTCCCTTGTCTCTTCCATTTCCGCGTCCCCGTGTCCCCGCGTCCCCGCGTCTTCCTGACTCCTCCAAGGGAACAAACCCCGTAGAGTCAGAGGCGGCTGGTTGTTCAGCAACGAGTTTAGGCAGGATATTAGTTGCCCATTGCTTAACTTTAGGACTATGGTGCTGGGTAAGTTCTTGGCAAAGAGCGATCGCTTGTGGCAAATCACCAACTTCACGGTAAGCTTGCACCAGTTTCAGAGAAGCCTTAGTTACTAAGACTTCATCCAGTTCCGTCTCACGGATACCTTCAAAATGAGCGATCGCAACTGAGTAATTGCCCTGTTTCAGGGCATGTTTACCAGCATCAAGGGATGGTTCAGGAACAGAGGGCATGAATTTTCTTTCACTCTGACTTTAACGATACCTGTTGTTAACCCTTGTTAAAGCAATCTGCCACACAAAAATCTAGATACTTAGTGGCGCGACACACCTAAAGTGAGGGAATAAGTAGGTTGGGTGAACAAAATTTTTTCTCTGTGTTCCTCTGTGCCTCTGTGGTGATATAAATTTCTCAACGTCCTAATCAAAATGCGTAACGCTATAGCTGTGTCGCGCCAGTCGGGTAAAAAAAAAGAGAGAGAGTCACGCTAGGTGGCTCTCCGGCTTATCAGGGTGCATTTATTTAACTTAATATTAATGCATG
>JAAHHL010000027.1 GCA_010672185.1 Caldora sp. SIO3E6
TCGTCGAATGCGAATTACCGTCTATGATGTTCTAGGCTGGTTAGCTGCTGGAATGTCTACTGCTGAGATTATCGACGACTTCCCAGAACTAACGGAAGCGGACATTAGAGCTTGTTTAGAGTTTGCTGCTGATACCGCATGTGCGATCGCACAGATGCCGCAGTCAATTCTTCGCTACTAGTTATAACTTGAATTATCAATGAATGTAAAAGTATAACTCAATCTGGAACTATTTAGAATAGAAAAAATAATAAATTTCTTATTATGGTTTCATCAGAACTAATCTCAACGTTACGAGGGTTGAATCGTGCAGACAAATTCTATGTCATGCAACTCCTCATCTCGGAACTAGCACAACAAGAAACTGATTTAATTAAGCCAGATCAATCTTACCCCGTGTGGTCACCCTATGATGCAGTTGAAGCAGCAGATACTATGTTAAAAGTATTACAAGCTGCTAAAACTCAAGATGATGCGTAATGCCCAAAGATATCCATTTGTTTCTAGTGATGCTGCATTAGGCGAAGCTGGTTTTCGTCCATACTTGCCCCTTAACTTGATTTATCAACAAGGTTCTGTTACAGAATCTGGTTTATTGGACACTGGAGCAAGTGTAAACGTGCTTCCCTATTTGGTAGGAGTTGAGCTTGGATACGAATGGGAACGACAAACAACAACACTGAGTTTGACAGGAAATTTAGCTCAGCATGAGGCGCGTGTTGTGCTTGTTCAAGCCTTCGTTGGAAACTTTGAGCCTGTACAACTGGTATTTGCCTGGACACAAGCTACTAATGTGCCGCTTATTTTAGGGCAAGTCAACTTCTTTATGGAGTTCAATGTTTGTTTTTATCGTTCACAGTTGCAGTTTGAAATCAGCCCAAAATCTTTGGCTTCATAGAGTGGTGCGTTTGCTTATCAGCAACGCACCCTACAAGATCCGCGATCGCACTACTGAAATTATCGACGACTTTCCAGAACTGACGGAAACGGACATTAGAGCTTGCTTAGAGTTTGCTGCTGATCGTGAGCATCGTTTAGTTGCTTCAGTGAGTGCTGCTTGAAATTACTATTTGAAGGCTGATATAAACAGCAAGCACTGTATAGCCCGTATTCTTCCTGCTCACCCTTCGTGTCCTTTGTGTCTTTGTGGTTCACTTCTCTAATTAACCACAAAGGCACATTCTCCGCAGGAGTTCCCGAAGGGTAGAGCACAAAGATTAGTCGTTAACGAGACGTTTGATTCCTTGTTTAAGGATAGGAACATTGAAGTTGATGAGTAAACCTAACCAGCGTTGTTTGAGTTTGAGATAGGTAAGTAATTGTGCCGAATGGATAGGTTGTAAACTTTCCACTGCTTTAAGTTCAACAATAACTAAATCTTCTACTAACAAATCCAAGCGATAACCACAATCAAGACTAATACCCCTGTAAATTACCGATTGTGGTACTTGACTCTCAACCTGTAATCCCTGTTGGGATAGCTCATATTTTAAGCACTCTTCAGAAGCCGACTCCAATAATCCAGGTCCCAACTCACGATGCACTGCAATCGCCGCACCAATAATCTTATTCGATAACCGATTAGCTTCCTCCCGGCTCATCACTTTGTGTCCTTTGTGCCTTTGTGGTTAGTTTAGATAAGTAAACCACAAAGACACCAAGAGCACAAAGATGAGGGGAAAAACACGCTCGATATTCTGGTTTGCAGGAAGCATCCTCATAGTTAGGTTACTTACGGGGATACCACAACCGACAGTGGCACAAACTAATCCTGCGCAAACCGGTAGGGAGCAGTTTCAGCAAGCGCGGTTACAGGAGGCTCTCCAAACCTATCAACAAGTTTTGCAGATTAATCGCCAACAAAGTAATACCAGTGGTGAAGCTCAAACCCTGATTTATTTAGGGGATGTTTACAACGAGTTGAGTCAAAATCAGGAAGCGTTGGTAGTGGCGCAGCAAGCTTTAGCCATTTACCAAAAATTAGGGAATCGCCAAGGAGAAGGGGAAGCACTGGATAACCTAGGGGAAGCTTATAGTGGGTTGGAGGAATATGAGCAAGCCTTGGCAACTTTGCAACAAGCCTTGGTAATTCATCAAGAAGTTGGTAACCGCAAAAGTGAAGGGGAGACCCTAACTAATCTGGGAGCTGTTTATCTTAACCTTAGCCAATATCCCAAAGCTGTAGAAACATTACAACAGGCTCTCTCCATACGTAGAGAAGTTAAGGATAAGTTGCATGAACCGGAAACTCTTGCTTGGTTGGGATTTGCCTACTTTGGTTCAGGGAATGCTCAACAAGGATTGGAGTTACTTAACCAAGGGTTAGTGCTTAGTAGAGAGGTAAATCATGTCCTCTGGGAAGGAGGAATTCTCCAGATTACTGGGTTAGTTTACAGTAATTTAGGTCAGCCGGAGCAAGCATTAGAATTTTATACTTCTGCACTAGAGATTATTCAACAATCCGGTAATCTGTCTTGGGAAGCTCAGACTCTGTTGTGGATGGGACAAGCTTACTCTAATCTGGGTCAGTCTTCTTCAGCTTTAGAGGCTTACCAACAAGCATTACCCCTCTATCGTAACCTGGAAAATCGTTTCCAGGAAGCTCTCACTCTTCAAAGTATTGGCTTTGCTTACTTTCTACGGCACTCACATCAAACAGCACTGGAATATTACCAGCAGGCATTAGTCATTATTCGTGACTTGGACAATTCTGTATTAGAAGCTAATAACCGAGAACAGAGTGGCAATGCTTATTTTCTGTTAGGCGATATGCCAGCAGCACGGGATAGTTATCTGCAAGCTTTAGAGATTTTTTTCGGAAAGTGACACCAATGCCCCAAGCCTTGAAAGCAATTTACCGTAGTGGTACATTTATTCTTCAAACAGCTTGCGACTTGCCTGAAGGCGTTGAAGTTGAGCTTTTTGTACAATCATCCCAAGTCATTCCCCCCAAAATAGTTGACATTGGTGCTAGACATAATTTTCTAAAGCTACTAGTTGAGCGAATGCAACAAAATCCCATTCCTACTAATTCACCTCGGTTTACACGAGATATGTTGCATGAACGCCGTTGACACAAATATTTTGATTTACGTTAATGATTCGCGTGATCTTGCTAAACAGGCAATTACAGTCTCTTTGGTATCTAGACTGACAGATGGAGTTTTAATTTGGCAGGTTGCCTGCGAATATTTGGCTGCAAGTCGTAAGCTAGAGCCTTTAGGATATGATAGAGCGCAAGCGTACCAATATATTCGAGACTTGCAACAGGTTTGGTACACCGCCTTACCTAGTTGGGCTGTAATTGATCGCGCAGAGGAATTAATTAGCCGCTTTCGTTTGTA
>JAAHHL010000270.1 GCA_010672185.1 Caldora sp. SIO3E6
AGTGCCCTTGAGCAAGGCTGGGTAAAGAGTTTGCAGTTCTTTGATCAAGAGGTTGAGAGACCAACCGTCGGTAACGATGTGATGCATGTTCAGCAGCAGCACATGATCGTAGCGATCGCAACGCAGTAGACTGGGACGCAGCAAGGGTCCGGCGTCAAGTTGGAAGGGACGTTGGCTTTCCTTTACTGCTATGCTGAGGATTTCAGCTTCTTGTTCTGCTTTGGGGAGAGATTGCAGATCAATTATGGGGAGTTCTAACTCTAAGTTGGGTGCAATAACTTGAATAGGTTTTCCCTCAACAACCTTAAATATTGTGCGTAAACTTTCATGTCGCCGCACCATTTCGTTCAAGGTTTGTTGCAGAATGTCCACCTTGAGTTCCCCAAGGAGACGCAAACCTCCAGAAACATTGTAGGCAAAACTCTGGGACATTAATTGTTCGACAAACCAAAGGCGTTGCTGGGCTGTTGATAGGGGAATATCACCCGTCCTTGCTTGTGGTTTGATGGCATTCGAGTGCTCACTCTTGGTTTCTCCCAGCGTTTGCAGAAAGGAGATAATTTCGAGTTTTCGTTCTGCTAGTTGCTCACGTAGTTCAGCCGTTAAACTTCCAGGGACTGCTCTGTATTTGAGTTTCCCCTTTTCCGTCCAAATTTCAATACCGAGACTGCTTAGATTCGTCAGAAATTCGCTAATAGACATCAGATTTCTCCCTCCTCATAGTTGCTCCCTGTTGTCCCGATAACCTTCTGGAAAACTTTAATTTTTCCTTGATTAAGTTCCACAATTTCTGCTAGGTGGGACGGGGTAGGATTAGCAAAAAATTGCTTGAGTTTAACTTCAATTTGGAACTGATCGCGAATTCTGGATACGACCTGCATTGCTAATAAAGAATTTCCACCCAAGTCAAAAAAATTGTCCTGTCTGCCAATTTGCTTTCTCCTTAATACTTGGCCAAAAAGCTCACCTAAACTTTCTTCTGTCTGGTTTTGAGGGGCAACGTAACTGCCGTTCGTTGGGGAACTTATGTCTTCTGGTAAGGGGAGTTGCTGTCGGTCTATTTTACCATTATTAGTTAGGGGGAATGTGGGGATAGCTATCAGCGAGGAAGGAAGCATATAGTCTGGTAATTTTTCCTCTAGATAAGCTTTGAGTTCTGGTACTAAGGCACTACTAACCTCAGGACGATAGGGATGATTAGCATAGACATCTGCTGGTTTTATGGGAGTTTCTGCTAAGGAAAAAGGAAACCCAATACAATCTTTTTCTGGATGGGTGTTGGGGACAAAAGCTATATCATAGCAACCAGGGCGATCGCCTCCAGACCAACTCACATGAACCGTATAGGAATGTTTTTCCCCTAGTAAGCATAAATCTTCTGGGTCTACAGCTTTTTCTTGAGCTGCGAGAGTGGCTGCTAATTCCCTGATTTCTTGAACTGTGGCACAATGATTTTCTTGATGTGCCAGTTCAGCAATTTTTAAATCTTCTATAACTCTACTATTAGGAATATCTTTAATACAAAGCACTTGATGGTTTTCAGTCCTCAAGCGCTGCTGAATATTCTCTAAACTTAAATTATCTTCTTGCCAACTCAGCCACTCCGACTGAACTGGAGTTTTCTGTTGGCCAATGTAAATAATCACATCATAGCGAAACTTCGTTAACTCATTGTAACTCCTAGGGTTACCCTTAACGGAGTTATCACGCTTCAACAAAACTTGGACATGACTGATTTTGGGTAGATGAGTTTTTAAGTCTACAAAAAATGCTGGATCGATCACCAGTTGGTCTTCAATGGCGATTTTGTTGGCAACCCTCTGTTGCCATTGTTCAACGGTTAGCTCATCTGGAGACTGATAGAGTTGGACTGAGCTATGAAAAGCTGATAAAAGTGGATGACATCGTACATCTCCCAGAAAAATATAGCCTCCTGGAGCTACTACTGTCACTGCTTTTTCCATCACATCCAACAGATAATCCATGGTGGGAAAATGTTGGCTCACAGAATTAAAAAAGAGCAAGTCAAAACTATTGGACTCAAACCCGTCAAAGTTATCTGCCATTCTGTGCATCAGATCAATCTCAGCTTGATTACCGGCTAACTCTAAATGTTGAGTCACATAATCTAGCGCTGATTGGGATAAATCTGTCCCCACATAACGGCTACAGGTGGGAGCTATTTTAAAGAGCAACATTCCCGTACCGCAACCGATTTCCAAAACTTGTCGGCTCCCTAAATTGAGGATACGGCTTACGGTTGCTTGTAACCATTCTGCCATTTCTACAGGAGGGATTGGTTCACCGGTATAGCTACTATTCCAGCCGATAATATTGAAAGTTGGGTCATCAGTTGCTGGCGTTTCGCGGTAGAGGTCATCATAAATTCCTTCCCAATGAACTAGATATTGACTGCCTTGTTCTGTCTCTGATTCTGGACGTTGTTCTGGCTCATCATGGGGAACGACATAAGCTATAAGTCGGCGATCGCTCTTAGAGATTTCCTTGGCTGTTACTAAGCTGTTGCGAACTAAAGGATGTTGATTGAGAATATTTTCTACTTCCCCTGGTTCAATGCGAAATCCACTAATCTTGACCTGAGCATCGATGCGACCGAGGAATTCAATATTACCATCTGGGAGGAAACGCCCTTGGTCTCCTGTACGATAAAGGCGATCGCCTGCTTTCTCGCTGAATGGGTTAGGTACAAATTTCTCGGCGGTTAATTCTGGATTATTGAGATAACCTCGTGCTAAACCCTCTCCACCAGTGTAGAGTTCCCCAACTTCACCCACCGACACGGGTTTCATATTGGAGTCAAGGATATAGACTTGGGTATGGGATATCGGCTTACCTATTGGTACGGATTGTTCTAACTTACTAGTGCTTGTAACTGGGAAGCAGCAGGTGAATGTGGTGTTTTCTGTCGGTCCGTAACCGTTAATTAATTGACACCCTTCCAGTTTTTCTAACACTTGCTGTACATGAGTGAGGGATAATACATCTCCTCCTGCTAAGAGTTGCTTGATGGGTTTTAGGTCTTCAAGTTGTTCTTCTACCATCAGTTGAAATAATCCTGCCGTTAGCCATAGGGTAGTGACTTGGTGTTGGCTGATGGCTGCTCCTATCTCCGCGAGGGAAGGGGTATGAGGAGGCATGATCACTAATCTGGCTCCGTTGAGCAAACTCCCCCAAATTTCCAAGGTAGAGGCATCAAAGGTCAAGGGAGACAATTGTAATATTTGCTCTTGTGAAGTCAACTTGACATAATTAGGCTGTTTAACTAGACGCACCACACCCCGGTGAGGAATCGCGATCGCTTTGGGCTTACCAGTTGAACCTGAGGTATACATAACATAGGCTAACTGCTCCTGAGTTACCGAGACCTTGAGATTCTCTGTACTTTCTTGAGCAAACTTTTGGCAATCAAGCTGTAATAGCGGAATTTCCCCAGAATGAACATGAATATTAGAAACGACTAACCCCACTTTGGCAGTGGCATTTTTGAGCATCTCTAGTTGACGTTCTTCTGGGTAGCAAGGGTCAATGGGTAAGTAGGCTGCACCTGCTTTGAGTATTCCTAAAAAGCCAATTATCGCTTCTAAAGACCGTTCTACCCAAAAAGCAATAGGTTCATCTGTTTCTATTCCCAGTTTCTGCAAATAGTGCGCTAGTTGGTTGGCTCGTTCGTTGAGTTCTCGATAGCTAAGAGTTTGACCAGCAAAAAACACTGCTGTTGCATTGGGTGTCTTTTTTACCTGCTCTTCAAATATTGTCTGAATACAAGCAGGATTGGTATTGCTGTTTGGATAAGAGGTGATTTTCTCGGTTGTATTGTCTAGCATTTCCATTGTTTTATTGCTATCTGTTCAGCTAGGAGCATGATCTACATATCATTTTCATTACTTGCAGTTGCTGATTTAAAATAATTAATACTAACTGTTGCTAATTCACTAGGAGGATACCTAGTTTGAAAACTAGGATCTGCCACTAAACCTGCTTCTTTAGCAGCCGCCATAAAGACAGGGAGCTCTACAGGATATTGATCAGTATAACCCTGAGTAGCATCATAAGGAGTTGCCAAGGTTTTTCCTAGAGATGTCGCCACCAGTTTGGGGGGTATAATATTCAGCTCTAGGATCAAGAGTCCAAATTTTTCCACATAGGAACGCCAACTTTTCAGATGTTCGATAAGATTTTGTATTAATTGATGATTGGGAATCATTTTACCTTGACAAGCAAAGGTTCCAGTAGAGCTAATTGGGCAATTTGATGATGATTTTGGCTCTTGATAATGGCGGTTGTGGTCAATAAAAGCTCTGATACTTAATAAATCTTGGAGACGAATATCATGATTTTGCCAAAGTTGTTTAGCAAAATCATCTGGATTATTAATGTTGCCGAATAACACCGTACAATTAGGTACGTCAGCATTTTCTAAAGTTAGGCGAGTTGTTTCCAAAGAAACTTGATTATAGTCAGCACCAACAATAATTAATGGATATTCTGCTAAAACCTTTCCCCTGACCGTTTGTTCTGTGATAACTTCATAGATGTCTTTTAACAAAGTGCCATCTCCACAGCCCATTTCTGCAATTCCCAAAGGTTGTTCTGATAGCGGTTGATTAAAAATTTCTACGATAATTTTTTTGACTTGCTCTGAATAAGTTTTATGGGAGCGACTACTTGCCCAAATGTTCATCATCCGGTCAACATGAGTTTCGTGACCATCAAGGCTTTTTTTCGACAAGATATCTGCCTCGCCAAAAAGTAATTCTTTTAGTTGAGCAAACATTGGTAGATAGGATACTGTTACTCCGTAAGCATAAGCTTTGGATGCGACAAAAGAACCTTGGGGTGTTAGTTGCCAATATTCAGACTCCTTAGTCATCCAGTTTTGTAAGGCTAAAATTTCAAAGAAAATATCCCAATAATTGTAGTCATGCTCTAATTTACTGGAAAATTGTTGTGTTTTTTGATTAAAATTAGCCCAAATATTTTTCATGGCGAGGGAGACCATAATTGGCGCAATTAACAATCCATCTAAGTGATAGATTAATTGGTTATAAACTTGATTGGAAGTCCCCTCGTCTAACTTAGGTAAATCCCATTTTCTTCGGGATTTTTCGATGAGATTTTTTAACTTTGAAATTTCTTGTTCTGATAGGGTTACATCTTTCCCGATAATCCAGTCTTGAATTCGTATCATTACCGGAATAAACTCTACTGGCGCCTGGTAGCAATGGGCAAGTTTGAATGCTATTGCACCAGTTGAAGATAATTTATATACTTTTTCCTCAAGCTCTAATTGCGTTTCTAGCCAACCCTGATTCTCGAGTATCCTTAGTCCGACATTCAGGTAACCAGCATTACCACCAAATTTATGCCCAATTTCGCTTAAAGTAAATTGTTTACGATCTTCAATAAAATTTGTTACTTTTTGCTCCATTAAAGCCTTAATTGTGCAGCCAGTGGCAATGCCATCAAGGTGGCGGAACATTTTTGCCATGAGATACTTGCGTTCGTCTTTTAGTAACTGCATCTTGTCAACTCTTTACATATATATTTAATACCTAACACCTCTATGACAACTAAAAATTTAGGTGTGTTTAGTAAGTCCTCAATATTTGGTCAATACCAAAGAAAATGGAAGCTTTGTATAAATAAAGCTTCGTTATGACTACAAATTTTTAAAGTTCTTTTCTTTTCTCTCTTTAATGTGTAGTTACTCTTTGCCTTTATTATCTATAAATTTACGTAAACTCAGTGGGCGCATATCTGTCCAGACCTCTTTAATATAATCAAGACATTCTTGCTTGATACCACTTTTTCCGACATCTGTCCATCCTAATGGATTATCTCTTTTAACAGGCCAGATAGAATACTGCTCCTCTTCATTTACAACTACTTTGTAGGTTGTTTGGCTTACCAAATCACTTGCACTCATTAGCTTTACCCCAATATGTAGCAGTAGTTATTTCTTCTGCCTAAGTTGTCCCGACACAAAAACTTTGACTGAAACAGCCTGTAGCTTTACCTTTAATTTATTTACTATATTCCGGGTAACTATTGCAAGGTCACATATCTGAATTTAATACTTATTTTATTTGAGCATTAGCCAAGATTATATTTTTTGATGACGAGAATAAACTTTAACCAGAATCATCAAGTTTTACCTTATTCTGGTAACTACAATACAGTTTTCACCATAAACTTTGGAGAAGTAATGATTATGAAATCATTAAGGTATGCTGAAAAGCAATAATTACTGGAGTTTAGACTAGTTCCCTGTGCGAAACTCAGAGGTGCGATCGCTATCTGCCTATTTTTCAATAGAGCTTCGTTTCCACAATTAGATAACCATTACGAAAGTAGGGTAATTGGGTAAAGAACCTCAAAAGTAGTTGCCATTGCCAAGGCCAACGTTCTGGAGATAGTTGATAAAGAGACCAAGCATTGACTATTTGTAATCCCATTGCAGTTAAGTCTTGTTCGTTCTTTACATACCACTTTAGAGGGGCTCCAAGTTGAGCAAGTTGTTTCTCAGCGACTTTCGCATAATTCCCTATGACTTCCGCATCTAAGGTTGCACCTGGAAACTGAGAACGCATCACAGAAGCGATAATTATCGTTTAACTGAAATATTAGGTTGATGACCAATAACAGTCCTCACCATCCCTGCTTTTCTACTAAATCAATACACAATTGATTGACAGTCTCTTGGTCTACTTTATGAGGTAGGGTAGACTTGCTATAAGCCACATCAAGTCCCTGATACAGCTCATTAGCAAGGGTCATTACCTGCTCATAGTTATACTCCCCTTGCTTAATTGCCAGCAATTGGTCAGCATCACCGGCTTCTCTACGGTCAACAACCAAGTTTTGAGTTTCTAAAATTTCAATCCCTGTCCTTAATAGTCGAATGGCTTGCATCGCGAATTTACAATCGTAGCCAACAGAGGCTTCCATCACTGCTCTAGATGGATTACGGTTTTTCTGCCACTGTTGATAATTTTTATAATCTCTCCGGGCATTCTGATACTGCTGATTTTTTTGCAGTAATTTAATAAATTCTTTAGAGCTATTAGTCAGTTGTTGTGTATAGTCTAAGGTTTCTTCTGGTAGTGCGTATTGTCTTAAGACTCCTTTGAAATCAATCTCGGCAGTTAGCAGATTATGCAAAGACTCTGCTGGCTCTAAAAACTGGATACGCTCTCGGATAAGTAGGTAGAGATATTCCAGAAAAGCATTCACTTCTGTTACTGTGAGTAGTTGATTTGACTCTAAATCAAAATCTTCTAGCTCTGGCTCTTTAGTGGGAGGATTGAGTAACCAACGACGATGAGACTCTAGTTTCCTAATTTGGGCATAACCATATCCGGCATAAGTGTGCTTCACTTTTTTGGAGAGAAACAGTTGCTTCTGCCGTTGCAAAATTTTACCAACTTCGGTGAGATGCAGATAGTGGTCGAACCACAGCAACTCAAGAATATTAGGATTATTATCAGCTGAGAGTTTTAAAAATTTTTTGAGTTCATAGATACAGGTATCTTGGGACAAGTAAGAAAATTTACCTAGTTCATCTGTCCAACCTTTGTCCTTTTGCTCAATCTGGTTAAATCCTAAATAGTAGGGTTTGCTGGCGACAAAAACACCACGATAATCGTAATCAGAGGTTTCTGTAGCTAATCCGTAGCCTCTAGAACCGGTTAGAGCAATCAGAATGGTTCGATTTTCAATTTCTTGGCGATCCATTTTTTAGGTGTTAGGTGTTAGGTGTTAGGTTTTAGGTTTTAGGTTTTAGGTTTTAGGTTTTAGGTTTTAGGTTTTAGGTTTTAGGTTTTAGGTGTATAGATTTTTCATTGGGACTGCCTTCTGCCTCCTGCCTCCTGCCTCCTGCCTCCTGCCTCCTGCCTCCTGCCTCCTATCAATACAGCTCATATTTAAGTAATGTGCAAGAAATTGAACCGTTGTAAACTGGGATGCGGCGAGAAGCTTTGA
>JAAHHL010000271.1 GCA_010672185.1 Caldora sp. SIO3E6
GGGAAGTTGGCAGCGGGTAAGGTTTGGAAGCGCCGATAAGGCACTACATCTTCATTAAACGCCTGGAGATATTCCATGCCATTAACCATAGCTCCGATAAAGCTACGGATGCCCTCAGTCGCTAGAATTTGATTATACTTTTGGATTTCTTGCTGGTTGAGGGGGGCACGACCCAAGAAATGTTTTGTTCCTAGCTCAATTACTTTGGTATTGGGGTAAGGAGTGTAGAACTCTTTAATGTAGACTTCTGAACAACCCAACCCTTCAATGAACTCCTTAACAGTAATTTCGCCATTACTCAGCTTGCTTTCGAGGGAAGTGAACTGCTCTTGAATGGTATAGGGTTCAACATCTCGCTCAAATATCTGTCGGTAAGCAGCACGCACCAGATTTTTGACTGCTGGCTTATCGTTAAGATCCGTCAATTTAAAGATCTTGGTTTGCTCCCGCTGGACAGTGACTCCTTGATTAACCCGGAATGCCACTTCTGGTTCTGCTCGATTGTCAGGAACTTTACCCAGTTCAATAAAGCGGGGAGTTTCTACTTTCTTCGGAGGATTACCAAAATCTTTCGCTAAAGCACCTGGTCTCAATGAGCGCAATTGTTTACCAAATGGAGTCAGGTAGCGTTCGTAGGGAACTGTATCTTCTCCAAATGCTTGCTCATACTCTTTATTGTCGATAATGGCATCAATTAAAGCGTAGAAGCCCTGCTTAGCACAGATATCAAAGTACTGGTTTGTTTCCTGACGACCGTAAGTAGGACGTCCCAACAGACGCCGATGGAGATACTCAACTCCCTTCATTACGTAAAGTGGTGTCCAGTAACGCTTGCGAACTCCGTCCGACTTCGCCACAATCCGGATAAATTCCCTTACCGTAATTTCGCCGTTTTCCAGTTTGGTTTCTGCTGTCGATGAGCGCTCTCCTTCATAGGGGAGACATCCAAATACTTGCAAGTAACAAGCACGAATTATTGATGGGGTCGCTCTTTCTACAACATCACTGGAGCCTTCACTTTCACCATCACTGCTAGGTAAGGGTTCTAAGCGAAAAACTTTCCGTCCCAAGGAACCAGGAAACTGACTGATCGCTTCTGGGTTACTATTTTGATTATTGATACCAGGTCCTTGGTGAATTAAGAGGCGCTTAGTATCTTTACCAAAGGGAGATGGTCGGGCATTGGGATTACGAGTTTCTTTCTGGAAAATGGCTCCAAACTGAATCTCCAATGGATCATTGCCGGCACCATAAGGATGCTGGTCGGGTAATGGCTGCCCATACTTAGCAAAGGTGGTCAGGAATTGGGGTACTTTGCGGAAAGGTGCACTGTAGCGCAACAGATCTTGTTGCATTCCCCAGTTGCGGCATTCTTGAGCTTCTTGACCCAGACCCCGCAGATAAGGGACTGTTTCTTCACCGAAGTAGTCGGAATATTCCTGGGAATCGACCAAAGCATCTATCAGGGCAGATAGACCCCCATCAGAAACTATGGAAAAGTAGCTCTGAACTTCTTCCCGGGAACTTGGACCACGACCCAGGACATGACGGAAAGCTAGTTCAAGAGCACGACTGTTAATAAATGGCTCGAAGAACTGTTTCCTATAGAGAGGAGATTTACCCAAACGACGGACAAATTCCTTCATGGAGAGGCTGCCATTTTTTACCTGAGATTCCAGATAAGAGATCGATTGGCTATAAGCACGAGTAATATCCCGTTCAAATATTTGCCGATAAGCCGCTTTAACAACCTCTTGCTTTTCTGAGGATGACAAACCAGGCTTCATGACGAATTTAGGACGCCTCTCTGCCGCATTGAAGTAGCTTTGGGGCAGTTGTAGACCCTGTTGGTCAATCGAAGGGCGCTGCCGCAGTTTATCTGAAGGAGTGGCGGCTTTGAATTCGTTAATCGTAATTTCAAAGTAGCCAGCTACAATCCCACTTGCTTCCTGGTCACCCTTGAAACAGCCTAAGCAGGCATTACGCATTTCTTGTAGGGCTACCAATGTCGCAGCTGCAGAGCAAGCGTTTTCAATAACTTCCCGCAGACCCCGGACATTAACAGTGAGGATGTTAGGATCTCCTGCCACAATTGCATAGGTAAGGTAGCGTAACATCCAAGACAAGTCTCGCAGAGACTTTTGCATGTTTCTCGGACCATAACGAGCAATGTTAATTGGTCGGAAACCTGCTGGCGTGGGACTACCCCCAGCGGCACTCAAGAAGGAACCAAAGCCATCAAACAAGCCACCACTACCACTTTCAACATAAGTAGCAGTCCCTAACTCTCTAGCTCGTTGACTCTGGGTGCCACTAGGAGTTTTCTTGGCCGCTACTGGTTCAGCTACTTCTGGCTTTTCTAAGTAAGCCATCGGTGAACCACCGGTGAAAATTCGGTTGGCAGCGCGGGATACAATCAGGTCTGAATTTTTGGTGATCGTATCCGCAATCTCTAAAAGCTTTGTTCCAGAACGGAAAAAAACAGCAAGTTCGCTGAGTTCACCGCCCGCCAAAAAACGATCTTGCTGTTCTGCTTGGATAATTGTTGCAAACGGTATTGTTTGATATAGTTGCGGACGCGCAACCGAGCTTCCACCACTTGCCTTAACACTCATTTGTTCTCCAACGCTCCCATTAACAATTTTTACTGTGTTAAGCCTGACCAGAGTTCCAAATACCAGTCTATTTGGCTTATTTTAGGCTGAGCGAACTCCTATTTTTCCTATTCCCTAACTTTGGCAGGAAGGTTGCGCTGCTGCCTTCAATAAACACATGTCCTGGCTAAACCACGTCAGTTTCTAGATTAAAACGTTTCTGATGTCTCAGTCTGGACTTATTTATTAAGAAGTGTATAGAACACCTTTTTGGGTTTCACACCAAGTCATAATAATTGATTTGATGCCATTATTCTGAGAAGTACCATAAGTTTTGTTACAAATTGCATTAATTGGGGATGTAGAGTGACTGCATTAAGCATTAATACCTAAATACGAGAAAAAAATAACCTGAAGCGCTTGCATTCTTATATCCTTAGATAATTCGGTCTTCATTACAATCTCCCCAACGACGTAAGTTATGGAAGCATTCCAAGATACTAGCGTTGCCGTTCAGCGACTATACGATACTTACCCTTTTCCACCGGAGCCTTTACTGGATGAACCACCTCCTGGTTACAACTGGCGTTGGAATTGGTTGTCAGCCTACAGCTTTTGTACTGGTCAAAAACCTCACCGGCAGGATATCCGGATTCTGGATGCTGGTTGTGGTACTGGTGTCGGAACAGAGTATCTGGTTCATCTCAATCCTCAAGCATCTGTAGTCGGAATTGATTTGAGTCCTGGTGCATTGAAGGTAGCTAAGGAGCGCTGTCAGCGATCAGGGGCTAATCGAGTCGAGTTTCATAACTTGAGTCTGTATGATGTCAACCAAGTAGAAGGTCAATTCGATCTGATTAACTGTGTTGGGGTTTTACATCATTTACCAGACCCAATTCGAGGTATTCAGTCTTTGGCAGCCAAACTTGCTCCTGGTGGCTTGATGCATATTTTTGTCTATGCAGAGTTAGGACGCTGGGAAATTCAGCTGATGCAGCAGGCGATCGCACTTTTGCAGGGTGACAAGCAGGGAGATTATCGGGATGGTGTCAAAGTAGGGCGTCAGTTGTTTGAATCTTTACCAGAAAACAACCGGATTGTCAAGCGAGATAAGGAACGCTGGTCTTTGGAAAATCACCAGGATGAATGCTTTGCTGATATGTATGTTCATCCCCAAGAAATTGACTACAACGTTGAGACTGTCTTTGAACTGATTGATGCTGCTGGTTTAGAATTCCTCGGCTTTTCTAATGTTCGCTATTGGGATAAGGAGCGACTTTTAGGGAAAAAGCCGGAATTGATGGAACGAGCCGCAAAGTTGAATGAGCGTCAATTGTATCGATTAATTGAACTATTAGATCCAGAATTGACTCATTACGAGTTTTTCCTCACCCGTCCACCTCTACCTAAAGCAGATTGGTCTGATGCTCAAGTACTGTCGGCAGCAATTCCAGAACTCAATCCTTGTATGAATGGTTGGCCGAGTAAGTCCCTGTTCGATTACGATTATCAGTTGCTCCAGTTATCAGAGGAAGAGTTTGACTTTCTGCAAGGGTGTGAAGTTAATTCCACAGGGGAGGCAAAAACAGTAGGAGAGATTTTAGCTAGTGTAGAGTTGGATTTAGAAGGAGTGCGATCGCTCCTCAAGAAACAGTTAATTATGTTAACCAAGAATAAGTAATCGTAGGTTGGGTTGAGGTGAGAAAACCCAACACCATGTACTAGGCATTTTAGGTTACGCGATCGCTTTCCCAGAAACAGTTAATTCTGCTGACCAATAAGAGGATTTAGATGAACTCACAACCAACAGAGCTAGAAGGTACTTGGGAAGAAATTATCGCTCACGCTGCTGAACTAGCTGGGCGCAGGGTACGTGTTATTGTTTTACCGGAAAAACCAAAGCCTTCACCCCCTGAAGCAGTGCCGCCTTTCCGTCCTCCCTCTGGTCGTTCTCTTTTAAGACATGCAGGTACTTGGGCAGGTGAAGACTTTGAGGAGTGTCTTCAGTTGGTTTACGATACTCGTTCTGAAATAGAGTTTTAAGTGTGTACCTACTCGATACCAACTATTGCAGCCGTATTATTGGGGGAGATGCAAACGTCCTTCGCCGAGTAGCTGAGGTGGGGGAATCTCAGGTAACTACCTGCATTATTGTGTGGGGAGAGCTGATGTTTATGGCTTATAATTCGGAACGAAGAGCGAGTAATTTAACACAGGTACAAGAATTTCTCGCAGACATCGGTATATATTTTATTGATGAGGAAACAGCTGATATTTATGGACAATTTAAAGCCCAAATTATCAAGCATTTTGGCCCTAGAGAACGCAGGCAGCGACGAAGGACTCGAATTGAACAATTAGGAATTCATGACAATGATTTGTGGATTGCGGCTATTGCCTTGCGGCACAATCTCACAATTGTTTCAACAGATAGAGATTTTCAACGAATGGGAGAGGTAAGAACATTACCCTTGGAATGCTGGTAGATCTGAGATTGGACTAAGATGTAAGAACAATACCCTTGCTTACCGATTGTTCGCAGCAAAAGCCATGACAGCCAATGCGATCGCAGTTCAAACCCATAGTACACAGAGAGAACAATATTTTATATTGCCGGGATATTATACCTGGGAACAGTTTAAATCCCTGAAAACTTCCCTGGGAGAAAATGGTAGTGTTAAAATATCTTATCTTGACGGCATAATAGAACTTATGACCACAGGAGAGCAACATGAAACTATCAGTCGCGTAATTTCTCTATTACTGGGAATCTATTTTTGGCAGAATCAAATCGAGTTTATTCCCGTCGGGAGTGCCACCCGTGAATCTGAAGAAAAAGAAGTTTCTTTTGCCCCTGATGAATCTTATTATATTGGCCAGAAAAAAGAACATCCTGATTTAGCGATCGAGGTTATTATTACTAGTGGCAGCATTAACAAGTTAGAAAAATATAAACGCTTGAAAGTCAGAGAAGTTTGGTTTTGGAAAAAACAGACAATTTCAGTTTATGTATTGCAGAATGCAGAAGACGAAGAAAAGATAGGGTATGAACTCAAAAACAAAAGTGAATTATTACCAGACTTGGACTTAAAAATGTTAGCCGATTGTGTGCTAATGCCATCTAAAGTAGAGGCGATGAACGAGTTTTTGAAGCATATTCAAGCAATAAGATCGTAGGGTGTGTTAGCGAAGCGTAACGCACCGCATCACGGGCACAATTATTTAAAAAATCGCGAAGAAACAAGGAGTTCAGGAATTAGGAGTTGCGATCGCATTTTTTGCTTGCAATTGCCAAAATTTTTTGGTACTATATTTTTTACAATAGGAAAGGTGTGCGCCTATATATAAAAGTTTCTTCTCAAACCCAACAGTAACTTGTTCCACTTCCACAGGCTGGAAGCCTGTTCCACAAGCCAACAGTAACTTGCTCCACTTCTACAGGCTGGAAGCCTGTTCCACAACTCAACAGTAACTTGTTCCACTTCTACAGGCTGGAAGCCTGTTCCACAAAAAACCTACCACTTAACACCTAAACAATGAACTGGTTGCGGATTAACCATGAGGGAGATGAAATTCAACTGTCCTGGCAGCGGGGACAAAATAATCCCCGTTCCGCACCACCGGTAGTTTTTACCCATCCATTTAATCAGCAGGCATTGGTAGATTTACGCTGGTATTTGGAAGATTATCTGGATTTTCCCTATGGGTTGGAGCCGGAAAAGGCAAACAAGATTGAAGACAAATTTCAGCAGTGGGGTGAGGAGTTATTTGAGTTAGTCTTTCGCAGTAGTGAGAAGGCAAGGGAGTTTTTTCAAGCGGCAACTTATGCAGGGTTGGATAAGTGCCAATTAGTGATTACTTCCGATAGTCCAGAAGTGTTGAATTTACCTTGGGAATTATTGTACTCTCCGAGCGATCGCCAATTTCTGGCACCATCTTTAGCCGGGATGTCTCGCAGCCTCAGTGATTACGCGGTTCGGGCAGAAATGGGAGAGTTACCCCAGGATAAACTCAATATATTGCTGGTGATTGCCCGTCCTTATGGGGAGCGGGATGTGGGATTGAGAACCATTGCTCGTCCCTTGTTACAAGCATTGACCAATATTCGCCACAAAGTCAATCTTAAGGTTTTGCGCCCTCCCAGTTTTGAGGAGTTTCAACAGGAACTAAATAGGAATAAGGGCTTTTATCACATTGTTCATTTTGATGGACATGGGGATTTTGACCCTGACAGCAGCGGTTTCCGGCATACTTTGGGTACTGCGGGGCAGGGATTGTTAGTTTTTGAGCAGAATGATGGTTCTCCTGATATTGTCACCGCTGCCCAGATTGCTCAGAATTTGGCAGATTGTCGGGTGCCGATTTTTGTCCTCAATGCTTGCAAATCGGCAGAGGAGGGAGAGGAAAAGTTTTCTTCCGTGGCCAGCCGCTTGGTATCTTTGGGAGCTAAGGGGGTGGTGGCAATGGCTTATTCGGTTTATGTCGAAGCGGCTAAACATTTTATCGGGCGGTTGTATGGGGAGTTGGCAGTAGGAGCAACTCTCGACAGTGCGGTGGCAGCAGGGCGTAAGGATGTTTTGAATAAGCCTTTGCGCCCTAGTCCTAGAGGTGACAAGCCTTTGCAGGATTGGCTTGTGCCGGTGCTCTATCAGCAGGAAAGTTATGCCCCTTTTAGTCAGGTAGACAATCAGACTAGTAGCTTTGAAGAGTTGATGATGGGGGTAGGGAATCAAGAGCAAGCAGTTGATGAGCTACCGGAGGCAGGGACTTATGGTTTTATTGGACGAGATTACGAGATTTTACGTTTAGAGAGAGCTTTTCGGCAAAATCAGGTAGTGCTGCTCAAGGGAATGGGTGGTGTTGGCAAAACTGAGTTGGCTGTTGGTTTTGCTCGGTGGTTACAGGAAACTCAGGGTAGGGAAGAGATATTTTTTACTTCTTTTGAAACTGGTAATGGCTTGAGTAATGTCATCAATAGTATTGGGCGGCGGTTGGGAGGAGAAAAATTTTCGATGTTGTTGCCGGATCAGCAATATCAAGTGGTGCTCAAATACCTGCAAACTCATCCTTGTTTACTGATTTGGGATAATTTGGAGCCGGTGGCGGGTTTTCCGGAAGGGAATGCGCCGTTGTTATCCCAGGAGGAGAGAGATAAGCTGAAGCAGTTTCTCAAACAGCTGCGGGGTGGGCAATCTTGGGTGTTGATAACCAGTAGGCGGGAGGAGATTTGGCTCGATTGTGGCTATCAGTTGGTAAGTTTATCGGGATTGTCTCGTAATGATGCGGAGGAGTTGGCGGCGAAGATTTTGCAAACTGCAGGGGTGGATAGGGAGAATTTGCCACCGGAGTATTTGGAGTTATTGCAACTTTTGGGAGGACATCCTCTGGCTTTGCGAGTGGTG
>JAAHHL010000272.1 GCA_010672185.1 Caldora sp. SIO3E6
CAATGGTGACAAGTTAAAAGGTCGTGCATTTTGTCAACTCCCATATATAGCGTAGTGGTTCTAAAAAAAACCTACATATGGAAATACTCCAAGGGTTAAGGAAAATTGTATTCTTCTTCCTCCGCTCCTCTGCTCCTCTGCTCCTCTGCTCCTCCGCTCCTCCGCTCCCTTGACAACGACATCTTTACCTTAACTTGTCACCAATGGGTTTTAGGTTTTAGGTGGTAGGTGTTAGGTGGTAGTGCCGTGGTACACCTAAAACTATGGAATATATTCTTCCCCTATCTCCCTCAGCTTCCTCAGCTTCCTCAGCTCCCTCAGCTTCCTCAGCTTCCTCAGCTCCCTCAGCTTCCTCAGCTTCCTCAGCTCCCTCAGCTTCCTCAGCTTCCTCAGCTCCCCCAGCTCCCCTATCCGCATGATAAACGCTATAGTAGCTTATTTAATAGTTTTTGCTTTGGGTGCTTCCATTGGCAGCTTCCTCAATGTAGTAGTGTATCGTCTACCAGCTAATTTATCTATTCTGTGGCCTCCTTCTCGGTGTCCTCATTGCTTACATCGCCTAGGAAAGAAGGAGAATGTTCCTATTTTAGGTTGGTTGTGGTTAAAAGGCCGCTGTCGTCACTGTAGAAGCCGAATTTCTCGGCGCTATCCTCTAGTGGAGGCAATTACAGGCATACTGTTTTTGCTGGTTTTTTGGAAGTATGGGGTTAGTGTACCAACTTTGGGTTACTGGGGGTTTGTCAGTTGGCTATTGGCTCTTTCTCTAATTGACTTAGATACAATGATTTTACCTAATTCCTTAACTAAATCGGGATTAGTTGGTGGTTTGTTGTTTCAAGGAACTGTAGGATTTTTCCAGTTGTCTCCCTCGACAGGAGTATCTCAGCAGCTGATGAGTGGTATTGTTGGGGCAGTGGTAGGTATTTGGTTGTTTGAAATTATTGCTTTTGTCGGCTCAATCATTTTCGGACAAGCAGCAATGGGGGGAGGAGATGCCAAACTAGCAGCGATGATGGGGGCTTGGTTAGGATGGAAGTACCTGTTATTGAGTGGGTTTATTGCTTGTGTCGTAGGAGCTTTTGCTGGAGGCGGTGCGATCACTCTTGGCTGGTTAGACAGGCGCAAACCAATGCCTTTTGGTCCTTTCCTCGCTTTGGGAGCAGGATTGACGATGCTTTGGGGTGAGGCAATTTTATCTACTTACTTACAGCTATTTTTCCCTTTGAGGTAAAAGCACAACATTTGTGTAGTGTCAAGAGCATCGTGATAGAGGCATTCTTTTTTGGTAAAGCCGTGTTTAGTGGCTAGTGAGTAAAAGATTTCCTGAGTTTCAGGAAAATCACTCTTTTTAATATGCTCTTCAACTAGTGAATACTCTTGAGGGGTAAGCTGAGACCAGTTTTTGCGTACATCTTCTAGGTAACGTTTAAGATAATCTTCTCGTTTTTCATTTTCAGAGCGAAATACATCTATGAGGAGAAAAATGCCGCCATTTTTGAGGAGATGAGAAAGTTTACCCATGACAAAATCCTTTTGCTCAAAACTCAGGTGATGGAGCACAAAAGAACCGAGAATCAAATCGAAGTTTTCCTGTTGGTTCTGTACCAACTCTAAAACAATTTCTGAGAGTTCTCCCTTAGCGAAGGTTGTGGCACAAGGAAGATGCTCCATGTTACTTTGGGCAATTAGAAGAGCTGCTTCGGAAAGGTCGATACCCTGGTAGGAAGCAATGGTAGTATTTGACAAAGCCTGAGCCGTAAAACTAGCATCGCCGCATCCCAGCTCCAGCATCGAAAATGGCTTTTGAAAGTCGTTGATTAGCCATTCATGTAGGATACCGTAAATTTCCTGGTGTCCCATATAGCCGTTGAAGAGAACTTTTTGATAGAGTTGCCACTGTTCATTGAACAACTCATTGGAGTAGCTAGATGGTTCTCTACTTTTTTTGAGGTTATCTATACCTGACATAAATTTTCTCTCGGCTGAGGAAAAACCGCAGACTAATCCTAGACATATAGCAACCGCCAAGGCGATTGGGACAAGGGGCTTAAGCCCCTTGTTAATTTACCGTACCTGAGAATGTCTTAACCGCCCTGGCGACTGCTATACTCCAAAGAATTGGATAATTATCCGTATTAATCTGCGGTCTTAATTACCAATGGATAATTGACAATGGATAATTGATAATTAATCAATCTGGTTTAAAGCCTCTCCTTTTAAAGAGAAAAAAGTGCTAGTAGATTTCCTTATATTCAATCAAGTAAGGTTAAAACCAACTTGTAATTATCCATTATCCATTATTAACTAATGAAATTATTTTCAAGCAAGAACAACTGCTGGTTCTAACCAACGTCCTACTGCTTTACCAATCACCGCCATTTCTTGCATCAAGTCATCAAACCCTTCTGGTGTCAAAGATTGAGGCCCATCAGATAAAGCCTTAATAGGATTGGGATGGACTTCAATCATTAAAGAATCAGTACCCGCCGCGATCGCAGCTTTAGCCATAGCTGGGACATACTCAGACTTCCCTGTACCATGACTGGGGTCGATCATGATTGGCAAGTGAGTAAGCGATCGCAATACGGGCAACACGGACAAGTCTAGGGTATTTCTAGCATATTGGCGATCAAAAGTACGGATGCCTCGCTCACATAGAATTACCTTCGAGTTACCAGCTGCCAAAATATACTCTGCTGCCATCAACCACTCATCAATCGTTGCTGACATTCCTCGCTTCAAGAGTACTGGCTTATCTTGGGCACCAACTTTTTTGAGTAAGGCGAAATTTTGCATATTGCGAGCACCCACTTGCAAGACGTCTGCCACCTGAGCAATCTTTTCTACATCGGCAGTGTCCATCACTTCTGTAATTACTCCCAAACCAGAGGCTGAACGCGCTGCTTCTAGTAGCTTTAGAGCGCTTTCTCCATGACCTTGGAAAGCATAGGGGGAAGTCCGGGGTTTATAAGCTCCTCCCCGCAAAAACTGAGCACCAGCTGCCTTAACTCGAAGCGCTGTTTCAATAATCATTGCTTCGTTTTCCACCGAACAAGGACCGGCAACTACCACTAAAGGATGATGTTCACCAAAGGTAACTGCTCCAGAGGGAGTTGAGACTACCACCTCACTGGGTTCGCCGTGACGAAACTGGCGACTAGCACGTTTAAAGGGTTTCTCAACTCTGAGCACCTGTTCAATCCAGGGACTAATTTCCTGAATTTGGAGTGGATCTAAATCAACAGTATCGCCGACCAAACCTAGTACAACTTTGTGCTTACCCACAATTTTTTCTGGATTTAGACCCCATTGCTTCAGTTCCTGGCTGATTCGAGATAACTCTACTTCTGGAGAGCCGACTTTCATTACGACAATCATGTTTGCAAAGCCCCTGCCAAATTAAAGAACATTGAGCAAAGCCCACCACTTTTAAGGGTGGGATGTAGTAAAGGCGCATTTATACGCCGTGCAATTTATCTTTTCTTCTGACGATAGCTCAACTATAGCGTATGATTAATCTTTGGAGTTGAAACCAGGTGTTGAATCTGACATACAAATTTCAGCTTAAACCTACTTAAACCTACTAAAAAGCAAGCAAATACCTTTTTATTTAATTGAATTTTATTCGAGTTTCAATAGGAGGTTCCAAAGCAGGGGTGATAACAAATCCGGGTTAGTCACCCCCCTTATGTTGGGATAAGGCAGATGGCAGATGCTAGAAAACCTAACACCTGTAGTAGCTTAGTCCTTCTGTTTAGCAGAACGCCAAGCTGAGGTAGTCCTTCCTAGGTTAGTGGTGAACTCTTGCCAACCTAGGATACTCCCTGGTGTCTCCTCATCCCATGAGGCAGAGAATAAGCCATAGCTCAACCCCAACACTCCTAAACCAAAAAATCCCAGACTTACAAGAAGTACCACCACATGAGGAAACTCTAGTCCTAGCTTAGCAACCAAAAAATAGCTCACAACAAAGGTAGCCATGCCAAAAACTGAGGGAATTCCACAGAGGACAGCCATCCGACGCACCATACGCTTACTGACTATATCCGGAATCGCCATCGATTTTTGAGACCCACTGTCAGAGGTCTTTTTTTCCCGCTTAGTCTTACCCGATTGTGGTTGTTGAGGTTGGGTTTTATTGTTTTTTTTACTCTTCTGGGTTGATTCCCCTACAGCTTGTGCCGAGCCGTTTTGTGGAGAAGCCGCTTTACTAGATTGGGAGTCTGGTTGTTTTTTGGCGTTTTTCTTACTCTTTTGACGCGGTTCAAATGGTAAGGGACTACGGGATGGTTCAGTAGACATAGACGTAAATGCTCTCTAGCCGCGAATACCTAAGCGTTGAATTAAGGATTTATAGTGGTCTGCATTTCCCTTACGAAGATAGCTCAGTAAGCGCTTCCGCTGACCAATCATCTTCAACAATCCTCGTCGGGAAGAGTGATCTTTTTTATTTTTTTGCAGGTGGGTACTCAACCGATTAATCCGTTCAGTGAGCATGGCAATTTGGACATCTGTGGAGCCAGTATCGGTTTCATGTAACTGGTAGCCGTTAATAATTTCGTGTTTGCTCTCTTGCGTCAGACTCATGAACAGGGGTAATTCTTATAAATACAGCAACTTTCTATAGTATCACAAATTTGTTGTTTGTTGTTTGTCTTTTGTCTTTTGTACTAAGCTGCCACACATCTAGTTTGTGAACGCGATCTAGTCTATAGAATAGTTTTCTAGCAGTCACCTTGGCGGTTAAGACATTCTCCGGTAAGGCAAGTTAACAAGGGGCTGCCATCCCCTTGTCCTAATCGCCTTGGCGGTTGCTATAGATTCCTGTTGCTGATCTGACTGAGTGCGTAAGTCCTGAGCTTATTGACCAATGACCAATAACAAACAACAAATAACTAACGACGATTATCCAACCATTGTTGCAAAATTATAGCAGCCGCCTTGCGGTCAATTAGAGCCTTATTGCGGGAAGGAGAGCAATTTTGAGCTTTTAGTAACTCTTCGGCAGCAAAAGATGTCAGTCGCTCATCTACATACTCTATTGGTAATCCCAGGTTTGTTGACAACTTGCGAGCAAACTTCTGTACTTTTCTCGCCTGGGAGCCCAAGTCGCCTTCCATTGTATAAGGTAAGCCAACTATCAACAGCTGTGCTTGTCTTTGTTCAACTAACTCTCGTAACTGTTCAACATCTCGAGCAAAAGAAGTGCGCTTAATCGTTGTCAATCCTGTGGCAATCAGTCCCGTACCATCACATCCTGCCACACCAATGCGCTTGTTTCCCACATCCAACCCTAGTGCCGAAATTCTTTCCATCATGTTCTTTTAGTTAGCATTCAGCATTCAGCATTCAGTATTCAACCATAAAAGCTGACGGCTGACAGCTGACAGCTGATAGCTAATTCCAAGTTTCCGGAGACTCAGAAGGTGATTTTACCTCTTGAGGTAGCACCCCGGGAGGTATCGAGACAGAATTAGCTCCATCAGTAGTCGATGTTTGAGGTAACTTAGTTAAGGAATGCCACCAAGAAAAACGACTGGGTATTGGGGTACGGGGTCTTTGTAGTCCCTGTAGCACTTCAGACAGCTGTAATCCTTCTAAAGGTTTGGCTTCCCTCAACTTGTGCCAGACGGAACGAGACATCAGCAGTGTATGCTCTATCCTCTCTGCTCCCAGTTTTTCTAAATATTCTTCCCTTTCTGGTTGATAGTCAGCAGAGGCCAAGTGCAGCGATTGAGCAGGAAAACTTTGGACAATCCGTGCCATCTGAGAGAGTAGCTCTGGATACAACCAAGTGTAAGCTGGATGGACGGTTAGATCAGCTTCATGGGGTTGGGTTCCATCGTTGCACAGTTTGAGCCGAAAGTAGCCGATTGCTGCCTTACGCTGGGGTTCAAAAACATAGCCACTGACTATCTCAGTATGATGGAACCACTGTTGAAAATGCTCAACTAATCCATTGAGGAAACCTGTCTTAAAGTCCTGAAGATGACGATCAAAAACCTGTCGCACTAGGGGTGGTGTTGCCCAAGTATCGAGCTGATAAAGCAGCTGAGCATCGGCATTACTCACTGGTAGAAGATTCGGTAAATCTGGTTCACGGGTAGAAAGTGGCTCAAGCAGTTGTGGTGCGATCGCCCAATAAGTCATTTGCGCTAAAGGCTGAAATCCATTCTGCCGATAAAGTGCCAGTGCTGTTTTATGATGAATATTGGCTTCTAGTATCCAAGTTCTGGCCTCCCAAATAGTCTCGAAGCAATATCGCAGTAATCCGGAGCCAAGATCTTGGCTAGTAGACAGATTTTCTTGCTGTGGGACATTGGCATCGACTAACACCTGTTCCACCCGCCAGGTGCTACGGGTGCAATTAAACGGAGCAACCTTGATCAATCCGTGAATTTGTTGGCAGGCTTGAACAACATAAACACAAAAGCTGTACTGGGAAGGGTTGGGGAACCAACTTAAAAACTTCAGCAACCAGTGCCAACGCCTAACCTGCTTTAGTTGAGGAATCAAGGCAACTGAGCAACTTTGGCAATCGTTATTAGATGCTCTTTGAGCAAGCTGTTCGATTGCCTCCCAATCACTGTTCTGGATGGGACGAATCACATTGTTCGCGTTTTCTGGGAAAGGTGAAGTCATTTTGAATACAGATGCCATGAAGCCAATAATCGGGGCAACCGAGTCCTCTTGTACTGTAACAGGCAACAGCAAGAAGGAGGCTACTGCCAATATATTAACGATTATCTCACTCTACTAGTGCAAAAAGGCAGGAGGCAGGAGGCAGGAGGCAGAAGGCAGGAGGCAGGAGGCAGGAGGCAGAAGTCAGGAGGCAGGAAGCGGTTCCGATGAAAAAATTTTCACTACCAAGTGATGAAAGTAAGTTTTTCCTTGTCTACTTTAGAGTAAATCATTGAGGAGCACCAAAAACCTAACACCTAACACCTAACACCTAATCAATTAACACCGCTCAAGCTTTAGTTGCTACTCCTTTATACATATATCCGTGAGTTTTCGGTAATTTAGGAGCATAAAACTGATCTAGTGTAACTAGTTGTAAATGATGCCCCACTAACTGTTTGATGTTACGATTGAGATTACAGCCATCACCAATAATTTTTTGTAGGGGATTCAAGCGATTTTGCCAGATTTGGACTTGGGGTTGAGCACTGAGTCCATGCTCGATGAAAAAAAACTTGCCTCCAGGTTTGAGAACTCGATGGATTTCCTGAAGAGCCTTGTCTACATTCGTAATACTACACAGAGTCCAGGTGCTAACAATGCTATCAAAGCTATTGTCAGCCATCGGCAAATTCTCACCATTAAGAATTCGACTATCTACAGTAATCGAAGAATTTTTGAGGCGTTTTTGGGCAAAGCTATTCATCCCAGGATTGACGTCAATTATTGTTAGCGTTGTTAGACTTTGAGGATAATAGGATAAATTTAATCCTGTCCCAAAGCCGATTTCTAAAACTTCTCCAGATACCTCAGATAAAACTTCTTGACGGTAACTAGCTAGTTGGGGTGTAGACATAGTCCAGTCCAGACAACGGGGAAGAATAAATTCTGAATAAAAACCCATTTTTTTATTTACCTGTCTTGAAAATTGTCAATTGTAATTTAGTTCAACAGTTTCTAGTGAGATGGGGGTCTCGCCTGTCTGTCTCACCCTATTTTAGTTGAGGCAATCTATCTTTTGTATTTAATTGCACCAATATGGAGTTTAAATGCACAGCAGCTTTACAATTCCCGGTTATCAAATTCTTCAGCTGATCTATGAAGGGTCAAAAACCTTGATTTATCAAGGACTTTGTCAAACTAATCAACAGTTTGTCATTATCAAAGTGTCCAAAAGCGAGTATCCCACTCTCTCGGAACTGATACGCTTTCGCAATCAGTATACGATTACCAAAAACCTCAACCTGCCTGGAATTGTCCACCCCCAAGCCTTAGTTAATTACCGCAATGGCTTTGCCCTAGTGATG
>JAAHHL010000273.1 GCA_010672185.1 Caldora sp. SIO3E6
GAACCTTCTGGATCTGTAGTAACCCCCTCCGAATTTTGCTCCCTTGGTGGAGGAGGCGGATTATCTGCTTGAGCAATTGTTGATGAAGGTGCAGATGTAGGTGGAGGGGGCACATTGTTAGCTGGCTGCTCTGGGTCTATAGTAACCCCAGGACTAAGCTGAACTGCCGTTTGGGGGACGGAGGTTCCTGTACCTTCTTCGCTTTGACCTGCCGTTTGATTATTACCCCTGAAAGGGAAACGCCAAGCAAATGCGACCCCTACAAGAGAGGCTACTCCAATTGCCATGAGCGCCAGTGCCAGAATTAATTTGCTTGAGCTTCTTCTTGCCATACCTAATTTAGGTTAATGAATAATGCATTGGTTAATCTGAAACAATTATCAAGGCAAATATTTTTGCACCACCTGCCAACCAGAGAAAGATACCCAGGTAAAGCTCACCAACAGTGCAATATTTGTGCCTACATGAACAGAACGTGCCCAAGGTTGCTGGTGATTAATTTGGGTGGAACTGCTTGCTGAAAGCAATACTAACGCTACAGTGGAAAATCCGGCAACTAAATGCCCTGAATGACCCAAATCACCATAATGACCCAGAGTACCTACAATACCAATCACTAGTAAGAGCAAGACTAGACTTACCATTACCCAGCCGGTGATATAGTGCAAAGGCTGTAGCCAACCAACTCGTGGATACCCTGAATTACGCTGAAAAAACAGCATACTGCCAGTAATACCCAAAATTAAATAAGCCAATAGCGACAAGCCCATTGACCAAGCAGCTATCCTCCATAGCCAGAGAAAGGAAGGTAGATCCATGGTGAGATTACCAAAACTGGTGTGCTATGTTCCAACTTTACCTTCAACCGCAATTAGTCTCACACCGATTCAAAGAATTCGGTGTTGAGATGAATTGCGGACAGGGTTTTGGTTGGCAACGAGTCAATCCAATTTTCTACGATTGATGTCATAGTTATGTTAGTATATGAATAGGTCGAAAGCAAACCCCGCATTGCTCAATGAGAATTTCATACCAATACAGATTAAAGCCGAATAAGCACCAACGTCAGATAATTGATAACACCTTAAATATGTTGCGCTGTCAATATAATTATCAGTTGGCACAAAGATTTAATTGGCAAGAACAGAATCGTTGTTCTCTTGATAGATGCCCTCTGGTTTGTCATCTTCCTGAGTTAAAAGAAAGACCTGAAAAATCAAATCAATCAAAGAATTTAGTTCAGTTGAAAAAGGATAGACATTGGTACAAAAACATCCACAGTCAAGTATTGCAATCTGTTTGTGAGCGGGTTGAAAAAGCTTTTGATAGATGGCTAAAAGGCGATGTGAACGGTCGAAAATCTGGCCGTCCAAGGTTCAAAGGTGTGGGTCAATATAAGACATTCACGTACAAACAATTTAAACAACATCACTTGGTTGGAAATAAAATTACCCTATCAAAGATTGGAGATGTCAAAATAATTGTTCACCGTCCTATCCTTGAGGGTTTCTTGATAAAAACTGCGTCAGTAACCAAGAAAGCCAACGGTTATTATGTAACACTAAGTCTTGATAATCAACAAATTCCAACAATTAAACCTGACTTCAATGCCAAAAATATTGTAGGTATTGATGTAGGGCTTATTGATTTTTATGTTGCTTCTGACAATACCCGAATTGCTGCACCAAAATATTTACGGAAATCTGAAAGAAAATTAAAGTCAGCACAACGTAAAGTATCACGCCGAAAAAAAGGTTCTAAGCGTCGTCTGAAAGCAATTAAGAAGTTGGGCATCAGACACAAAAAAGTTGCGGATACCCGCCAAGATTTTCACTTCAAAACAGCCAAAAAACTACTCAATAAATACGATGTTATTGCAGTGGAAAAGCTGAAGGTGAAAGGACTTGCTAGAACAAGACTGGCTAAGTCAATACATGTTTGCGAAGCATGGTGCGATAGCAGCATTGCTGGCTGGAGTCAGTTTATAAATATACTTTCCTTCAAAGCCGTTTGCGAAGCATGGTGCGATAGCAGCAAAAATGCTGGGAGAGAAAGTAATAGCTGTATCTCCAAATGGCACAAGTCAAGAATGCTCTAGCTGTGGTCATAAAGTCAAAAAGACGCTATCACAAAGAATGCATAATTGTCCAGTCTGTAAAACCAGTTTATGCAGGGATTTGAACGCGGCTATAAAGTGCGATTCGTTCAGTCGAAACCGAGAAATCGGGGGATGACTGGCTTCTACAGGGTAATCCATCAGGATTGAGAGAGCACTTTAATCCCTTGTAGATGACAACTTCATAACCTTGCAGGTGCGCGTTAGTAACCTAGAAAGCGTCAAATCCTGCCCTTCAGACGTAAAAGTGAAAGCATATCCCCCACTGTAGCGACTAGTCATCAATCGGTGAAGCGGGGATAAAAGCGGAAAGAGCTACCAGCCTAAAGGTGGTGTCCCGTGAGCAGGTTCCTATGGATAGCACAAAGCGAAGTCACTGTTTGAATCATCGTTACCGCGAACCAGCGAAATAAGGCTAGATGCGCTGGGAGTCCCAAAAGGGCATAAGAACAGGGTGGTATGAGGATTTTCATCGACATACCTACGTTACCCAAAAACTCGGTGAAGAGGTGACATCCTAACGGAACAAACCAATGGTTATGAGGAACGAAATAACCCATTTATTTACTCTCAAAGAGGTCGAATACTGTGAGTAGTCAGCTAAGACGCAAACTCTGGATTATCCAGGTAATTAATGGGAAAGATTGAGTCAGAAGCTAACGTCTAGCTGTAATGGTTGGGATACGCCGACGGACTCACGGTAACACGGATGGTATAGCTACAAGTAGCAATTGATAAGTCATGAACACGGCACAAAAACCGATGTATGGATGGAAGAACATCAACTGGCGTAAGCTAGAACGTAATGTCTTCAAGTTGCAAAAGAGGATATATCGAGCGTCTAATCGTGGTGAGATCAAGCTAGTACGCAGACTTCAGAAATTGTTGACAAATTCCTGGACAGCAAGAGCATTAGCGGTGCGTCGGGTAACTCAGGATAATACGGGTAAGAAGACAGCTGGTGTGGATGGGCTAAAAAGCCTGACCCCAAAGCAACGTTTAACCTTGATAGATAAAATCAACCTGGGTTCAAAGGTTAAACCAACGCGCCGAGTTTGGATACCCAAGCCTGGTACAGAGGAAAAACGACCTTTAGGCATCCCGACAATGGAAGACCGAGCCTTGCAAGCACTTGTCAAACTGGCGCTAGAGCCAGAATGGGAAGCACGATTTGAACCTAACTCATACGGGTTCAGACCTGGTCGCTCATGCCACGATGCAATAGGGGCAATATACTGTGCGGTAAATAAAAAATCCAAATATGTATTGGATGCCGACATTAGCAAATGCTTCGACCGCATTAACCACAACTCACTTCTGTCAAAATTGAATACCTATCCAACCTTACGGAGACAAATCCGAGCCTGGTTAAAGGCTGGTGTTATGGATGGGAGAAAACTATTCCCAACACCTGAAGGTACACCACAGGGCGGGGTCATCTCCCCACTACTGGCAAATGTTGCCTTACATGGAATTGAGGAATTGGTCATGGGTCTAGTCCCGAAATTCGATATGAAACGACCCGATAATACACAATTAAGTGTTAGGGATAAGCTCAAATCGATTTCTCTAATCAGATACGCAGACGATTTCCTAGTTCTTCACGAGGACTTAGAGGTCATCAATCTGTGTAAAACAGAGATAGAAAAGTGGTTAAGTGGCATCGGGTTAGAACTAAAGCTGAGTAAAACCAGAATAACTCACACCCTGAAGAAAATCGAAGATGAAGAACCAGGATTCAATTTCCTGGGTTTTAACATCAGACAATTTCCAGTTGGAAAATACAACTCAGGAAGGGTAAAAGGTAAACTCCTCGGTTTTAAGACTATTATCACCCCCAGTAAAGATAGTCAGAAAAGGCACTACAGAAAAGTTGCAGAAGTAATAAATAAGTCGCGAGGCTTAGACCAAGCGACCTTAATCAAGAAACTCAACCCCATCATCAGGGGTTGGTGCAATTATTTCTCAACCGTGGTCAGCCAAAAAGTTTTTGAAAGGTTGTGGCACTTAGTGCTTTGGAAGCTTCTCAAATGGGGTCATCATCGTCATAGAAATAAAGGCAGAAAGTGGATACGCCTTAAATACTTTATAACCGTAGAAGGCGATAACTGGGTGTTCGCAACCAGGAAGGGTAAAAACCTAAAAAAGCTAATACAACATAGCTCCACTCAAATAAAACGCTATGTAAAAGTAAAGGGGAATAAATCTCCCTATGACGGTGATTGGATTTACTGGAGTTCCAGAATGGGGGTACATCCAGAAGTGTCTAATAAGGTAGCAAAACTACTAAAGAGGCAGAAAGGAAAATGCGCCCACTGCGACAACTACTTTAAAGATGGAGACTCGATGGAAGTTGACCATACTATCCCATTATCTCTTGGTGGACGGGACTCCTATGATAATTGGCAACTACTTCATCGACACTGCCACGACAAAAAGACCGCCACTGATGGCAGTCTTGGCAATAAATCTAGCTGCAATAGCGCTAAGCCTAAGCCACCAGTTAAGTCAAACCTTTGGGTATGGGAAAACGATATGTTGGTAATGACGTACTGATGACAACAGCCGTGTTACTGAGGAGCGGAATGATGCGAAAGTATCACGTTCCGTTTTGGAGAGCAGTGGAGGAGGTGACTCCTTCGCTGACTTTAATCATAAGGAACCGTGGGGCGCACGGTCTTAAAGCTCAGATAATGTCTTCAACGAAGAGTCTCAACAGAAGCCTACACTTCTCTACGAGTAAGTGTAGGTACGTCACATCATACGACTAAGGTGATTTTTGAGAAAGAAGGTATTTGTTGTTGTTTTTTTGCGATCGCCTCCTGCACCAGCACCAGCTAATCTACTTGTAGCAGCACTTGCGCGATCGCCATTCTTTTGTGCTATTGTTTTAAGAATGGAAAAAGTGTGCTCCTGTAATGTATCAACTGCACACACTTTCTTAACCAAGCAGTATTGTGTAAGGGCGAGTTTAGGGACAAACTAGGTCACTTAACCACAATATTCCCCTCAGAAACCGCCCTTCAATCTTCCCCGGTTAAATCAACTAATCCCCAAATCAGTAATTCTAGGGAGCAAAATGCTCCCTAGAATCATACTTAGGGATAGCTCCGGTACTCATTGCTGGTTCTTAACGAAGATTGCCATATCTTCGCCAATAATTTGATAAACACGAGCAGTAGGATGATATTCATCCCAAAAATAGTACTCATTAGGTAATGAACAGACAGGCTCAATAACTGGAAATACAGGTTGACAAGGATCGTTTAAGTTAGTCAAAGTATATTGCTCTGGGTTGGAACGGATTTGATCGCTAATTGCGATATGATCGTACAGTACAATTTCAACACCTAATTGTTGAGTGAGCATCTCTAGTTTTTTGGACAAAAATTCGTTAACCAACTTGGTAAATAGAGCTGCTTCCTCAGTATGATCAAACTTGACCATAGAAGGTACAACACCCAGGTCTGAAGAGTTAACAACCATAAACTGATTGGCACCCAATGCTGCTAAATTGGACACACTCTGTCCAATATGATTCACAGTTTGCACTGATAGTTCTTCAACAGTTCCAGGCAAGTCAAAATTAACATATTCAAAAAGGTCATTAGCGGAAATAAAGATAAAGTACAAGGCATGGGTATCAGCAACTTGACCCGATAGATCTGCGGTAAATTGCTCAACTTGGGCAAAAACTCCTGTATTTTGGAAATTATCTAACCAACTAATGTAATTTCCATTTCCGCTCTTGGCCCCCCCAACTGCGTAATCGGTTAAACCAACTTGAAGTTGATCAGACAAGACTTCAATAGCTGAAGGACCATTGCTAAAGTGTCCTTGAGGATCATAGAGTCCTAAATCTGGCTTAAGTGGCATGATAAATGAACCAGGCACTCCTGCTTCAACAGCTTGAGTAGAAATTTCCAACATTGCCCCATTATCTGAATAACTATCTCCGAAGGCATAAATGTGGGAAACTGAGCCAAATCTAGCAGCATGAGCATCAGGAGTTTTGACCCCAATACCAATTAACAACATAGTCATACTAACAATCGTGATTGTCAGTACCTTGAAGCCAAGTCCTTTAAACATCAGAATTTTTTTGTCCTCTGGCGAATGGGGGGTCACACCTCTCATTTATCCAAGAATTAAATTGTAGAGACGTTGCAAGCAACGTCTCTACATCTAGCGGTATAAAGAAAAATCGTTATATGAGGGGTTACACCCCTTATTCAACCGCAATATCCTTTAAAAAGTCGGGCATCTGGAAACCTTCCCTGTTGTAGGTGATCGCCATTCTAGCCCAGAGTGGATCTACGGTGAATCCCCAAGACCAGTGTGCTGGGTTCTAGCTGACAACTGATAGCTACAGTGCTAATTTAGCCTACAGCAACCATAGTTAAGGGTTCAGTTATCGTGGTTTTTCTATTATATGATTCTACGCTTGAGCCAGAACTACTAGGTTGAGTTACTGTTTCAGGGGTTGATTGATCAGGAGCAGAACCATTGTTTTCGATACACAAGCGATGACATGGTATAGTGTCTGAGAGAATGGCACTAGCCATCATACCGCTGTGAATCTCCAACAAAGCTGCTGGCAGAGCTTCAAACACTAACCGCTGACCAGGAAAAATGACCCGCTCAAAATACCAGTTAGGAATATTTGTAATTCGCGCTACCTGGATCTGGCTAGTAGCATTCACGTAGCAGCAAATGATCTTATCTATATTATCAGAGGGTAGGGGATCAAGGATTTGAGCCATAGCAGCGATTTGTTAAAGACTAACTTTTTATTACTTTAATTACGTTAGCACCTGTGATCCCCATTGGCTGTAATTACGACTACAAATCCCTGACCAGCGCCTCGATAAGTCGGGAGTCCGTTGGCAGAATATTTTTATTTTGGGGGATTATTCGTTTTTTTAGACTATATTTGGCAAGCCGTCAATACCATGCTGCTTCTTGAGAGCTCTATGAGCTTCCCTCTTTGGCACCCTAGTATCTTATAGAAAGCGGCGGGAAGAAAATTTCTTCTGGGGATGGGAGGCATAGCTGCCCGCTGCTTTGTCATTAGTCATTAGTCATTAGTCCTTTGTACGCTTTGACAGTTGAGGTAAAGCCGTAATCTTGCTAAAGTTAAGTTATGTGAATACAATTTTCATAAATTGGGTAAAAGTTAAGCCAGTAGGATAAATACTTGCTCAGTTAAGTCGGTGGGCACAAAGTAAGGATACAAGGGAAACGGGCTGTTGTTTGAGTGAAACTGTTACATCAAAAGCACCCTAGTTAAACCCAATCCTACAAACAAATTCGATTTCACCCTTTGGAGCCGACCTACTTACCCCTTAACCCTTTGAACCAAGAGCAAGTGAGTCTATCATGGCGTAATTTATCGCTGCTGACATAACGAATTAATAAAAAAGAACATAACGAGTATAAAAGTTACAATGCAGCAGAAAATTCTTTACGTTCGCCTCCCTTGCAATCCCATCTTTCCCATTGGGGTTGTCTACTTAGCTGATCATGTTCATAAACTCTTTCCAGAGGTTCAGCAGCGTATTTTTGATCTGGGAACTGTGCCTCCCTTGGATTTTGCTCCTGCTCTTGATGCCTGTGTAGATGAATTTCAACCAACAATGTTGGTGTTTTCCTGGCGCGACATTCAAATTTATGCACCAGTAGGGGGTAGAGGCGGCAACCCTCTGCAAAATGCCTTTGAGGTTTACTATGCTCGCAATCCTTTGGTAAAGTTACGGGGGGCTTTCGGTGGCTTGCGCCTAGCCGCATCCTACTATCAGGAGCTTTGGCAAAATCAGGGGTTGATTCGACGGGGTTGGCAGCGAGCTAAAAGATTTA
>JAAHHL010000274.1 GCA_010672185.1 Caldora sp. SIO3E6
TCTTCAATCAGGGAATTGATCGGGTCTACTCCTCTATTAGTTATAGCCTAGGAGCGAACCTGGAAAACTTAACCCTGACTGGTAGTGCCTACTATGGGTATGGTAACAGCCTCAACAACAGCATCAGTGGTAATGGCTACAGTAATTACCTCTGGGGTGGTTCTGGTAATGATTCCCTATATGGCAATGGTGGTAATGACACCCTAAGTGGTAGCTATGGAGATGACTACCTCAATGGAGGTACTGGCAATGACTACCTAATCGGTGGTGCTGGCAGTGATAGGATTGTTGGTGGCTTTGGTCACGATATCCTGACTGGTGGTACTGAAGCAGATCAGTTCTTCTTCTCCTCTGTCAGTGAAGGAATTGACACCATTACTGACTTTACCCAATTGCAAGGTGACAAAATTCAAGTATCTGCCAGTGGCTTTGGCGGTGGACTCACCTTAGGTGTACTGGCTACTGACTTATTCACCCTTGGTTCTGGTGCCACAGATGCTAGCGATCGCTTTATCTATAATTCTGCAACAGGAGCACTAAGCTTTGATGCTGACGGTTCTGGTTCCTTAGCACAAGTACAGTTTGCCACCCTCTCCACTGGATTGAATCTAACCAGCAGCGACATTTTGGTGGTTGCCTAGAACACCGATTCAGTAATAAAAGTTGACAAATTGAGAAACGAAAAATCAATACTTTCAGCTCTCCTCTGCTCCCCTGCTCCCCTGCTCCCCTGCTCCTCTGCTCCTCTGCACGCTCGATTTTATGATTACTGAATCGACGCTCTAGTATTGGTGATGGGGAGACAAGGGGACATGGGAAAGAGTTTATCCATCATATTTCCAGAGGTTTAATCCTTAATTAGGGTCTGCTGAATAAGTCAGGTACATCCTATTCCCGATTCCCCATGCCCGATTCCCCATGCCCAATCTAGAAGTCTTTTATTAAGAAGATGCAAGATGGAAATGACTGGTTTGAGTCAATCAACCACGGAAGTAACCTTGGTAGTTAGGCAAATTTTGCGCAGATTGAACAAGGTTAATCATCCTGTGGCTAGAGCAGGCTTAAACAGTAGCAATACCGCTAATACTGAACTTCAAGTTAAAGAAGTAACCGAATTTCCTGCTCAATTAAGGGAATTTACTTATGCCAACTAATTAATTTATACCATTGTTTTTTTCAGCTTAGTGTTCTTGGCAACTCTTGACTAGTAGAAGTTAAAGCAGGCATGTTAGTAAATCATCCCTAGCATAGTTAGTAGTAAAATGGCATCTCCTTGGCGCAAGTTAATTAACGGTGAAAGTACTCTGGATGAAGCGTTGCAATCTTTGGTAGACCCGGAGGGAGTCGTTACCTTGGATATTCTGGACTTGGAAGTTAGTCGTCGGTTTAGGCGTCATTTCCCTAGTGATTATGAGTTACCCCCAGTAATTCCTCTCCTACTTTGGCGAAACTGCTACTACCTAGGAAGTGCTACGGAGTTATCTCAGGGCAAAATCAAACAGTTACGCGATCGCACCCGCACTGAACTCAAAGTAATTTCCATTGCTGATAAAAGCTATCGGGATTGGTCTTACATCCAAGAAATTGACCTCAACCGCATTGATCCTACCCGCTTAGTCGAACTCTTTAAGGAACAAGAAGAGTTAGAAGATCTCAGTAATTTCACGGAAATTTATCTTCTGAGAAATAAGAACGCTGTTGAGCAACTTAACTTCATCATTGCTGGTGCGATGTATAACCGTGCCAGTGATATTCACCTTGAACCAACCCAAAAGGGTTTAAGAGTTCGCTATCGCATTGATGGTATGTTGCGGGACATTGTTAAACCAACTCAGGGACTGAACACCAACTTAATTATTGCCCTTAAAGTCATGTCCAACATGGATATTGCGGAAAGGCGTCGCCCCTTAGATGGAAGAGTGAGGATGAAGTATGCTGCGGGTCAAGATGCAGAACTTCAGCTAGATATGCGAGTCAGTACTTTCCCTGGTATACAGGGAGAAAAGGCTGTAGTTCGCTTACTACCCCAAAAAAATCCTTTCAGTAATATTGAGGATTTAGGATTTACTCAAACTGCTCTCAAGATCTATCAAAACTGGCTTAAACAACCCCAAGGCATAATCATTATTACTGGACCAACAGGTTCTGGCAAAACTAGTACCCTCTACACCAGTTTACAGTCAGTTATTAAAGAATCCCTGAATGTAGTGACCATCGAAGACCCAGTAGAATACGTGTTACCAGGAATTACCCAAGGTCAAGTATTAGAAGCAGCAGGTATGACCTTTGCCGCTGGATTGCGAGCCATTTTGCGCCAAGATCCAGATGTAATTATGGTTGGAGAAATTAGGGATGAAGAAACCGCAGACACAGCAATCCGAGCCGCTTTGACAGGACACTTAGTGTTTACTACTCTACATACAAATGATGCCCTATCTGCCATTCCTCGTCTGAAAGGTCTGGGACTAGACCCAAGTTTGATGAGTGATGCTCTACTAGGAATTGTTGCTCAAAGGTTAGTCCGCAAAATCTGTCCCTACTGTGCTAACATCTACGAACCAACAGCAGAAGACTTGGAATATTTGGGTTTGGAGAAGCATCAGGCTTATCCAGAACAATGGCGCAAAGGCGACGGTTGTGCTAGGTGTAATAAATCTGGGTATTTAGGCAGGGAAGGAATTATTGAAGTGATTAATGTAGATCAGGCAGTAGGGCAATTAATTTGTGAAGGTACAATTACACAAATACAAAATCATCTCCATACCATCAATTTTGACTCGTTTCGACTGGCAGCAATTGATAAAGTGACTAAGGGAGTAACGACTGTTGAAGAAGTGCGGCGAGTATTGCCTTACCGTGTCATGAATCTGTCAGTTTCAGATAGGGATATCAAGCGAGAACCGCGTTTCAGCTAACTGAGCCAGCGATCCCGAAATACAGTTTTCTGGATCAACACCTGGCTTCCAGAACCTGAGCAGCAGTCAGCTCTAGTTCAGGAAAAGTCGGAGAAACAATCTGCTGGCTACCAGAGAACTCAGTTGCCTGATACCTACCATTGACCAACACCAGTACAGTTACTAACTGTGCAATAGGGTCAACAATCCAGTATTCAGGAATCCCCCGCTGCTCATACTGTTGTTTTTTCTCAATGTAATCACGTTTGTAGTTATCATCTCTTTGATTACGGTAGGGGCTGACCACCTCAACAACTAACTGAGGAGCTGGCATATCCAGGGTTATAGTTTGCCGCTTCTTTGTTAGCTCCAGGTGCTCTTCTCTCAATACCACTATGTCCGGATAGCGGTTTTGCGGATTCCCTGAAATTTGCAATTCAAAGACATTAGGTCTAATTAGTTGTGGTTTAAGCAATTGGATTAATTTATCCCTTAGCGATAGGGTAATCCAGCCATTCACTCCTGATTCTGGTGGCAATTTAAGTAGCTCCCCATTAAATAACTCATAGCGGTTGTCTGTGCCATCGTCATATTCGAGATATTGCTCAAAGGTCAGTTTTACTGGTGTGTGGGTCATTTACTTTCTCCCTGTTGGTGGATTCAGCAAGTAATTCTTTAGCTTTGTTTTATTCGAGGAAACAGATTAACCTAAAAAGCATACCTTATATATCTTAGCACTATTTATATCTCATATTCGCGCTCAAACCCCACTAACACCTAAAACCTAACACCTAACACCTAACACCTACTACCTAGGGCTTGGGAGAAAAAGTAATAAGTAATAAGTAATAAGTAATAAGTAATAAGTGATGAGTTGATATCAATTCCGGCTACATTGGGATAATATTCATTCTGGTTGGGGCGCAATGCTTGCCATTGGTGTCAACTTAAGGTTAAACCCTTATCCCACCGGTCGTTTAAACGACCGGCTAATAGCTCAAGTCATCTAAAGATGACTAAACGTAAGGTGAAGCCGAAGGATTTAGTCCATTTTAATGGACTTCAGCTATTAGCCTTGGATTTGAATCCAAGGTGAGTTGAGGAATCCAGCTAGTCAGCTCAGTCTAGGCTTAAGTTAACACCAATGCCTAACACCTAACACCTAACACCTAATACCTAATACCTAACACCTAACACCTAACACCTAATACCTAACACCTACTACTTCGCCAAACTATAATTTCCCCTTCACGAGTACTACTAGCAAGAGTACGACCATCTTGACTAAAAATAATCGAATTAACCCCACTCGTATGTCCACTTAAGGAGTCCAACGGCTTTTGATTAACTAGGTTCCACAGTTGAATCTTCTTATCTTCACCAGCACTAGCAAGGAGCCTTCCATCTGGACTAATAGCAACGGCATTAATTCTAGAATTGTGACCTATTCTAGGCCGTAATTTATCCATCCAACTAACTGATCGCTTGTTGATACCACCGGATAAGTTAAGCTCTGATAATCTACCACTACTGAGATACCAAACTGTAATTTTGTTCTCAGTATTAACAATTGCCAAAATCTGATGATCTGGACTAATTCCCAGGCAACGAATTGCTCCTAAACGACCAGGCATGGTGCGCAGTAGCTCTGTAGTTTGTAAATTCCATAACTTAATGATCCCGTCTTTACTGTAACTGGCAAGCAGCTGACCATCTGGACTGAAAGTGATGGAAGTTACGCCTTTCATACGACCCCGGAGAGAGCAACTCAGTTTATTTTTTTGAACATCATGAATTGTGATTTTATCGAGCCAGAGAACACTAGCCAGGAGTTGATTATTGGTATTAAAGGCAACAGAACAGTAAGAGTTGGTAGGAAGGAGGTATTTAGAGGGTCTTGTTTCTGTACTGAGGTGCCAAGTGTGGACGGTTGTGGTTTTCCTACTCCTAAGATGAAGTTCTCCTAAACTGGCAAGAATCTGACCATCTGGACTAAGAGCAATGTCAATAACTATTTGTGTAGGACTAGTTAGAGGTTTGTCAGCTATCCAAGTTGGTGGTTCAGAGGTGGGTGGTGTTGTTTCCGGCTTAACGGATGGGATTTCTCTTCTCCGCGTCTCCGCTTCCCCGCTTCCTGGCGTCTGCTGACTTGTTTCCCCACTCCTTTTTTCCCTCACCCTTCTCTCAGGTTCTTGATCATCTTGTTGATCTTGCTCAATCGGAATTTCGATGGTTTTTCCTGATGGTTGCAAGGCATCAAGGACTTCTTGTGCTGACTGGTAGCGTTCTTGGTGCTTCTCTGCCATCATTTTGTCGAGAATCTGAGCTAACCTATCACTGACCCTGACATAGGAACGCCAGCGCCACTCTAGGGAATGGTGATCCAACAGTAAGTTTGGTTCTTTACCAGTTAGCAGAACCACAGCTGTTACTCCTAAAGCATAGATATCACTACTGGGAAAGCACTCACCGAGACGTATTTGTTCTAGAGGTGAGTAACCATCTTTCCCCACAAAGGAAGATTGAGGAACATTGTTATAACCACCGTTAGCAGTGATATTGGATAGTTTTTGCTTAACTGAACCAAAATCAATCAACACTGGTTGGGATTCGCCACGAGGCAGCATAATATTATCGGGAGAAATATCCCGGTGAATAATTTTTTGCTGGTGGATATAGTCCAAAACTGGCAGTAAATCTTGGAGCCATTTAATTATTTCCTCTTCGGAAAATGATTGACCTTGCTGCTGGCGTTCTGAAAGGAGTGTGGAGTAAGTTTTGCCATCAATATATTTCTGCACCAAGAACAACTTCCCTTTCTCCTGCAACAAAGCCAGGAATTGAGGAATTTGAGGATGATCAATTTGGTATAAAACTTTTGCTCCTCTCTCAAACAACTCTAAAGATTTTTGAGCAATAGATTCATCGGTTTGGTTGGATAAAAATTCTTTGAGGACACAAGGTTCTCCAAAACGCTGATTGTCAGAGGCTAAGTAAGTTCTCCCAAATCCTCCCTGTCCGAGAACTTTTTGAATCTCGTAGCGATTATTAATCACAGTTCCAGGAGGAATTTCTGCTGGTGGTAACCAGGCTAATACCTGGCTAACCCAACTCTGATTAAAAACAGCCTGATAAATACGGTTAGAAACCTTTAACTTTCCCTGTTGTTCAACTACTAATTCTGAGCGTAACAAGTCCTGTTGTGTTGGACTATGATCAACTGCGACTTCTCCATCTTGTAAAATTTGCTGATAGATTACCAAGATTTGACTAGTGCGTTGTCCTTTGCGAAACAAAGAATTGCGAATTCTACTCAGATGCTGCCCTGCCATTTGAGTTTCCCACTGTTCAACCAAATGCGATCGCACCAGTTGCTCCATCCAGGACTCTTCATTGCCTTCTGGAATAGAAGAGGATTTAGCTGTCAGGACAAGCTCAAACAGTTTTTGGGAGAGAGTGGTTTGATTATTAGTCCAAGATAGTACGGCTTTAATTACTGCCTCAGGATAGTTGGTTTTCTCTACTAATTTTTGAGCTGTTTGAATTGCCTGGGTTTGTAATGCCTCAGAAGCTGCTTGTACTTCTGGCATTTCCTTTACTTGAGAGGCAACTAGGAACTGGCGTTCCTGAAGGTTTAACTTCTTATCTGTTGTCCATGCTAGTGCTGACTGCAATAACTGTCCCTGCAATAGTTGAGATGTGTCTTGGCAATTAGAAGCTAACCAGGCAGTCAGTTCCTCAGCATAGGGTCGTAAACTGGTTAATACCTGTTCAACCCAACTGGGATTAAAAACTAATTGGTAAATCCGGTTATGGACTTTTAAGTATCCCTGCTGATTAACTACCAATCCCAGCTCCAATAGTTCTTGTTCTTCTGGACGGTCATCCGCTGCCACTTCTGGCTGTTGCAAGATTTGTTGATAGAATTCTAAGAGGGACAGAGCCTGCTGATGTTGAAGCAGCTGTTGAGAGGTCATCCTCAGATACTCTGCTGCTACCTGAGTTTCCCAATTCTCAATTAAGCCTCTGCGCAGCAGCTGTTCCAACCATGGCCTTTCGCAACCGGTGGGTATGCGAGATTTATCAGTAAGGATAAGCTGAAAAACCTTGTGGGTCAGTCCTGGTTGACCGTTTGTCCAGGACAGTACTTCTTTGATTAAAATTTGAGGTTTCCTGGCTCTTCTCGATAATCCTATAGCTGTTTGAAGTGCTTGTTTTTGTACAGTTTCAGAAGTCCTTTTTACTTCTGGCATTTCCCCTACTTGACTGGCAATTAAGAACTGATGTTCCTGAGCATTCAATCTCTTGCCTTTTTTCCAAGTGAGTGCGGACTTTAATGCTTGTCCGCGCAATAATTGAGAAGTGTCTAGACAATTAGAGTTTTTCCAAGCTGCTAGTTCCTTGGCATAGGGTCGTAAACTTGTTAAGGCTTTATGAACCCAAATCTGATTAAAAATCGACTGGTAAATGCGGTTATGAACTCTTAAAGTTCTTTCCTGATTAACTACCAACTCTAACTGCAACAACTCTTGTTGTTCAGTACTATTCTCCTTAGTTTCAAAAGGCTGTTGCAATATGTGCTGATAAAGTTCCAACAGCAAGAAAGAATGTTCGTGCCGTAGCAAGCGATCGCTAATTGTCTGGAGATGTTCTCCTGCTACCTGAGTTTCCCAATTTTCCAGCAAGCGTGTGCGTACTAACTGCTCCATCCATACTGATTCACCTCCTGCAAGAATAGAAAGGTCAGAATCTCGAACCAGCTGCAAAATCTTTTGGGTAAGAATAGGTTGACTGTTTGTCCAAGCAAGTACCTCTGTGATTACAGCTATGGGGTTACTCACCCTCTCCCATAATGCTATAGCTGTTGTAATCGCCTCAGTTTGTAATTCTGCAGAAAACCTCTGCACTTCCGTTATATTCCACACTTGACTAACCAGGAGGAACTGTTGCTCCTGAGGACTCGAACTCAGTTCCTTGTCCTTTGTCCAGGCTAGTGCCGAGTGCAATTCCTGTCCAAGTAATAGTAGGGATTTATCTTGACCCTTGTTAGCTTGCCAAGCAGC
>JAAHHL010000275.1 GCA_010672185.1 Caldora sp. SIO3E6
TGTAGGGGCTTAGCATTTGGGCGATAATTTAAACAAATAGTCCTGAGTATATCCATCCAAATGCTACGCCCAACCCCAAGAGGGCAACTGGCAAGATGCCAGTTCCACAATCGATAAATATGGAATTGCCAATTATTTACCATCCCGACTACGTTGCACCTCTCCCTGAAGAACATCGCTTTCCCATGCCTAAGTTTGGGAAACTCTACGAATTGCTTTTGCGCGATCGCTTGGCTACTCCCCAACAATTTCACCTTCCCAAACTTCCCCCAACAGAGTGGATAGAACTAGTTCATACCCCTGAATATGTCCAAGCCTACTGCCAAGGAAGCCTCAACCCTAAAGCTCAGCGGCGCATTGGGCTACCTTGGAGTCCAGCTTTAGCCAAACGTACCTGCACAGCTTTAGGGGGTACCATTCTCACTGCTCAACTAGCTCTAACTCATGGTTTAGCCTGTAATACTGCGGGAGGAACCCATCACGCTTTTCCCAGTTATGGGTCAGGTTTCTGTATTTTTAATGACTTAGCTGTTGCGGCCCGGGTTCTGCAAAAATTAGGAGTTGCTCACAAAATTCTGATCCTGGATCTGGATGTTCATCAAGGAGACGGCACTGCTTTTATCTTTCAAAATGACCCAAGTGTCTTCACTTTTTCCATGCACTGCGAAGTGAATTTTCCTGGAACTAAACAAAAAAGTGACTTAGACGTGCCTCTACCAGAGGGGTTGGATGATGATGCCTACCTACAAACTTTGGCTAAATATCTCCCTGATTTACTCTCTGAATGCCAACCAGATATAGTCCTCTACGATGCTGGAGTTGACCCTCATATTAGCGATCGCTTGGGTAAATTAGCTCTTACCGATGCTGGTATTTACCGCCGTGAGATGCAGGTTTTAAGTACCTGTGTCGCGGCTGGTTATCCTGTTGCCAGTGTAATTGGTGGTGGTTACGCTTATGACCTTGATAGCTTGGTTGATCGACACTCTTTTCTCCATCGTGCTGCTAATGAAGTCTATCGTCAGTATCGGCTTTAGGTGATTTCCTCGGAAAATATACCTATTGTAGTGGAGTGCGCTGTGTTGGGTCTCGTTGCCTCGACCCAACCTACAATCTTACCCACAATTTTAAGTTTGCCGGTCCAGTACCTTTAGGTCGATGAGTGTCAACTCTTCAATAGTCCAGATTGGTTCAGCCATCGGCAAGCTGTCTCATTGCATTGCGGTACTTAGATGCACCTTGCTTATAAGCTTCCATCACCTGTTTGAAATTTGGATCGTAAGCCATCAACTTAATTCCATCCTCCATCACCACTAAACTTAGGGTATCCCCTTCCCCAAGATTAAATCTATCTAAAACCTCCTTAGGAAATGTGGCTCCCAGGGAGTTGCCAACTTTCCGAAGTTTGATCTGCATCGCAAATTAACCAAAATGTGATTGCTATTGTAATCACACTTCGATATTGATTTTAGTGCGACAATATAAAAAATACGAATAACTTTGTCTTAATCGATACAATATACCTCTATATAAGCCAGCAAATGGCCAATAACCAATTCCCATCCAGGAGAAACAACAGTGTTATCCAAAGGCTTTGAAATAGAGATGTATACCGGCACACCTCAAGGGGATATTGTCGGTCTCTCGGACAAGATTGTGGCGGCCCTAGACGGATTTGTTAGGGAACCAGACAGCCGCAATGTGGAATATACAACTGCTCCTTTATGCTGCTACGACCGTCTCTTATGTGCTCTATTGCGTCCTCGTAGGCAATTGCGTCAGTATCTAGAAAGCCTAGGGAATTACACCCTGATTCCTGGAAGTACTTTATCTTTAGGGGGAAGCGATCGCTTCTATCGTTCTGACCCCCATAACCCTTATCACAGCTACATTGAGCAAACCTACGGGACTAATGTTGTTACCGCCAGTGTCCATATTAATGTAGGTATCTCTGACCCGGAACTTTTGATGCGGGCTTGTCGTCTAATCCGTGTAGAAGCTCCTCTATATCTTGCCTTAAGTGCCTCTTCTCCCTTTCTGGAGGGAAAACCTACAGGTTATCACTCCACCCGCTGGCAAGTCTTTCCTCAAACTCCTACTCATGTTCCTTTATTTGAAAGTCACTCCCACTTTATTAACTGGACTGAAGAGCAACTGCAAGCAGGAACCATGCTTAATGTTCGTCACCTCTGGTCATCTGTCCGACCTAATGGCAATCGACGTCCCTATGATCTCAACCGCTTGGAACTGAGAATTTGTGATTTGGTGAGCGACCCCATTGCCCTACTATCAATCATGGCATTGTTGGAAGCACGCTTGACTCAGTTACTAGAAGAACCGGCACTTGACCCTCTAGAAATCAGTAAATTACCAGCTTCAGGACGTTCGGATGACCTGATTGCTCTCACCCATGCCAATGAAGCTGCTGTGGCAAAATCCAGCTTAAATGCTCAACTCCAGCATTGGCAGGATGGCAGAAAGATTTCCGCAAGGGATTGGATTGAGGAAATATATCAAGAGGTTTGGCCTGTTGCCAAAAAACATGGTTTCAGTTGCTTTCTTTCCCCAGTCAAGAAAATTCTGCGGGAAGGTAATAGGGCCCAGCAATGGTTACAACTCCAGGCAATTGGTCTTGACAGCCGTCAGATTTTGGTTCAAGGGATTCAAGCCATGGCAGAGCAGGAAAAGGAACTCGAAGACAAATTGTGCCAGTTAATGGCCGCCTAATCTCTGTCACAGCACCCTAATGGCCAATTAAAATATCTAATCAATTGTTTCAGGCCACCGGACATTAAGAAAACATATACTATAGCTATCTAGAGACAGATAAATGCATACAGCAAAATTTTGTAATACTGAAATTGACTCTAGCTGCTCATGGTAAGAGTTGTTTTGGTTCATCCTCAAATTCCACCGAATACTGGCAATATTGCCAGAACCTGCGCTGCCACAAGCACAGAGCTACATCTGGTAGGTCCTCTAGGCTTTGAACTTAGCGATCGCTATCTGAAAAGAGCAGGGTTAGATTATTGGTCTTACGTTACTCTTCACTATCATGACTCCCTCCAAGCATTTGAGCATATTCACCAGCAGCAAGGTGGACGTTTGATTGGTTTCAGCACTGGTGGAAAATGTAGTTATGTTAAGTTTCAGTTTCAGATCGACGATTGGCTGTTGTTTGGCAGTGAAACTACCGGTTTGCCAGCCCCAGTCTTAAATGCTTGTGATAGGGTTGTTTACATCCCAATGAGCCAATCAGGGGTTCGTAGCTTAAATCTTTCTGTCAGTGTAGCAGTTGGTTTATTGGAGGCTAGGCGTCAGTTAGGCTATTTGGAGTAAGTAGATAAATGTATCCACATATGTAGATACATGTATTTAACTTCAAATCAGTTTTAAGTTGACTGTTTGACTTGCATTTTGCTCCCAGTGTCAAGAGATTAACCTTGATTTAGTTACATACAATACTGAACAGTGCAAATACTATAAGAAATTCCTATTAAAAAAACTAGACAAAGCTGATAATTGACTGATAGATTTTGATCATCCTCAGTAAATTAGTTATAAAGTCTACAATCCCCTATTGGTAAGCAAAAGCAAGGATTTTTAACTTTTCAAAGGCTCCGAGTGGTTGGCAATATTATGGTTTAAGCTGTAATATTTTACGGTTGTTACCTTGCTAGGAATAACTGTAGAGTTCGGTACTGTGAGTAATCAGCTGTGAGGCTATGTTCTTGCGAATCTGGAAAAATAATTTCCAACCAGCAGAAAGGAGTTTTGTTCCAACCTATAAACTTCTTCCGGAGGAAAGCCTACAAAATGAGTAGATGATAAAAAGTAAGGCTTGGCAACTGCCTTAACTAACAGTGTCTCTCGTGAATGAACATGCTTTACTTGAGTCACTCATTTATTGCTCCTTCTAAGGGTGGATCTAAAATAGTTGCCGCTAAAGGTATAAATTTTTACTCAGTCATGTAAACTTGTCTAAATCAACAAAGCAGGTTACTCTTGCCTAGGCATAACAAATAGATGTGATTTGGATCACGTTTATGGGTGAGTTGCTTCATTGACTGGGAAAAAACTTATCAGGAATTGTTAAGCACTCTTCACACACCAGGAGGTCGTTGTTGAAACGAACACTTACACAGAAGCTAAAACATGTTCCAACCGGCGCACCAGATAATGCTGATGCTCCATTGAAGCTTTCTGTCGAGAAACATTCGGTTGAAACACCAGTACCAACCGAAGTTAACCGTAAAGCTCGCACCTCTGCCGCCATGATTGGCTTGGCAATTTCTATGGGTGCTTCTAGCTTGTTGCTGCCCCAAAAAGGTGATGAAGCAATGGCTGTTGAGCCAATTGCTCCTGATCCAAATGTCACTAATCTTCCAGTTGAGAAGAGTACGAGGGTTTCCAGTTCACCAGTAGTAGAGCCAAAAGTTGTCGCTACCTCTAAGCCGTCGGTTACCGTGAAACCACAAGCGGCAGTGGACTCGAAACCTACCCCAGCGCCAGTAATTGAACATCAGGTACAGCAAGGGGAGACTCTTTGGGAAGTATCCAAGACTTATGAGATTCAGCCACAAGCGATCGCAGCTTCCAATAGAGTTCAACCTGATGCGACGCTCTCGGTTGGTGAGAAGCTGAAAATTCCGGCGGAGAACGGCATCGTTCATCAGGTTCAAGCCGGTGAAACTGCTGAAACCATTTCTGAGTCTTACAGAGTCGAGACCACACAGTTACAGGTATCTACATCGGTTTCAGAATCGAGTCAGCTACCAGCAGGGGAAGATGTTGCAGTTTCTGGCAATGTTGATGAACTCTTAAAGGTAAGGCAAGAAGTGGCGCTGGACCGATTAAAGGATCAGCAAAACCGCTTAAATGAAAGTCTGGCGGAGTTGAGGTCTGAGGAGAACAATCAGCTAGCTGAATCGGTAACAGTACCTAATTCAACTGTAGGTTTTCAATCAGAGGAAAATGTCCCTAGCTCCACCAAACCAAGGGTTATTTCAGTACCGACACCAGAAGTAGCTGTCTCACCCGCTGTAGAACGGGAAATTAACTCTCCCCAGCCAAAGGTGACATTACCTAATGCTCCAGTGGTTATTCCCGTACCGACACCAGAAGTAGCTGTCTCACCCGCTGTAGAGAAGGAAATCAACTCTCCCCAGCTAGAGTTAACGATACCTAAGGAGCCAGCAGCTACTCCCGTACCGACACCAGAAGTAGCTGTCTCACCCGCTGTAGAACGGGAAGCTACCTTCCCCAAGCCAGAGGTGACATTACCGAATGAGCCAGTAGTTATCCCAGTACCGACACCAGAAGTAGCTGTTTCTCCCACTGTAGAACGGGAAGTTGCATCCCCCAAGCCAGGGGTAAGAGTACTTAACGAGCCAGTAGTTATCCCAGTACCGACACCAGAAGTAGCTATTTCTCCCACTGTAGAACGGGAAGTTGCATCCCCCAAGCCAGGGGTAAGAGTACTTAACGAGCCATTAGTGATCCCAGTACCGACACCAGAAGTGGCGGTTTCTCCCACTGTAGAACGGGAAGCTACAGAAACCACACCAGAAGTGGCGGTTTCTCCCACTGTAGAACGGGAAGCTACAGAAACCACACCAGAAGTGGCGGTTTCTCCCACTGTGGAGCGGGAAGTTACAGAAAACACTAATCTGGTAATTAAACCACGAACAATCGCAAAAACCGCTACTGAGCCATTAGCTCCCCAGCCAGTAGTGATGGAAACCCTGGACAGAGAAAATACTGCTACTGTCTACCAGGTCAAACCGGGAGATACAATCGAAGAGATTGCCCGTAATTACAATTTGACTTCCTCGGAACTAATTGAGGTCAATGAACTCGATAATCCTCATGTAATTCAAATTGATCAAAAGCTGAAAATTCCTCAAATTCAGCCAGCAGATGTTCCTTCTGAAGCTGTTACGTTACTACCTGGAATTAGGGCTAACCTAAATTCGGAAACTACCAGGGAACAGCAATCAAACATCGGGACACCTGTTATACCGAACGTACCGCAAACCCTAGCCAGTCCAGTTTTGGCTCAATCTATCTCTGTAGATAATGAGTCAGCCAACTCAACAAATAAGACTGAGACTGAGCAGAGTGAGGCGGATGAATCTCAGTATCCTCCCCATCTGCAAAGATTGATGGCTGAGATTGAAAAAATGCGGGCAGAGTACAAAACTCAGAGAGCCGATGCTCAGGTTACAGGACAGACAATTCAAGTGCCAGTTGCTGAAAGCTTGAACAATCGGTCTGAACCTTCCAGAGTCAATCCAGAGTTCAATCCTAACGCTTACAACGAAAGCATACAGATCAATCAGCCTGAACAGCAGTTCAATGCTATTCCGATTGCTGTACCTCCCCCTGAGTTACAAAAGCAACCCAGGCGGCAGCAACGACGGGTTACGGTACAACCGCAACCACGGATTCCTGTACAGCAGCAGCAAGCCTCTGTTTCCATCCCTGTACCTCCACCAGAAAGAGGATCTGCTAATTCACAACAAGGACTGTTGGCAACAGCTCCTGTACCAGGACAAATTTATAATGGGAGTCTTCAACCACAACCAGGGGAGATGGTTGCTCCTCAACTGCCACCCCTGTCACCACCAGGTACTTACCTACCCGATAGTCCTGACCGATTTAATGGTTATATCTGGCCAAGTAAAGGTGTAATTACTTCAGGCTATGGTATGCGTTGGGGAAGGATGCACAAGGGACTTGACATCGCTGCTCCCATTGGCACACCAATTGTGGCAGCTGCACCTGGTGTAGTTGTTACTGCTGGTTGGAATAGTGGTGGCTACGGCAAATTAGTGGAAATCCAACACCCTGATGGTAGCCAAACCCTCTATGCCCACAACAACCGTATTTTGGTACGGCGTGGACAACGGGTTGCTCAAGGTCAACAAATTTCTGAGATGGGTAGTACTGGTTACAGCACTGGTCCCCACTTACATTTTGAAGTACATCCGAGTGGACGTGGAGCCGTAAATCCTATGGCCTATCTGCCCAGACGTTAATCAGTGCTTCAATAAACTTATTTATAGCAACCGCCAAGGTGATTAGGACAAGGGGCTTAAGCCCCTTGTTAACTTGCCTTACCTGAGAATGTCTTAACCGCCCTGGCGACTGCTATACCATATAGGAAGGGGAAGTCCAATTCTTGTCAAGAGAAGACTTCCCAAAGGACAAGGGGCTTAAGCCCCTTGTTAACTCAGAGTAAACGAAATTTTTCGTGGGATTTCTTGAGCTTTGTATCCAAAAATTATCAGTTCCCTCTTCTTCCTCCGCTCCCCTGCTCCTCCGCTCCTCTGCTCCTCCGCTCCTCCGCTCCTCCGCTCCTCCGCTCCTCCGCTCCTCCGCTCCTCCGCTCCTCTGCTCCTCCGCTCCTCTGCTCCTCCGCTCCTCTGCTCCTCCGCTCCTCCGCTCCTCTGCTCCCCACCCTTTTTTTCGCTCACCCCCGCCTCCCATTTCACCTCTTTAATTCTCTACGGTGACAGGTGTCCCCATCTTGACTTTCTCAAATAGCTCTACTACATGTTCATTGTGCATTCGGACACAACCGTTGGAAGCTGCCTTGCCAATAGAAGAGATAGTGGGGGTACCATGAAATCCGATGATACCATTCGGCAGCTCGGCAAAACCAATCCACCTCAATCCTAGAGCACTATTAGCTCCTGGAGGAAATACTTCCCCTGTCCAAGGACTTTTCCAGACAGGATCTACAACCATTTGGAACACTTCATATTTGCCTGTGGGGGTTGGAGTACTGGATTTGCCAATGGCAACTGGATAACTAGCTTCTTCTTTATCACCCTGATAGACATAAACTTTACGTTCGCTCAACCTGAGTACCAAACGAGTATCCTTGGGTATTTCTATTGGTAAAGGTAGATATATTGAGGGAACTCCGAGTGGTGGCAATGCTGATGA
>JAAHHL010000276.1 GCA_010672185.1 Caldora sp. SIO3E6
CCCGATCTAGTTGTAGCATATACAGGTACACCTGCCTCTAAACTGGCTATTGACCCTCATCCTCCTTGGCTGGATGCGACAATTATTCCCTCCAGCATTGAGGAAAAAGCTCAGGAGTTAGGAATATCGATTACGTTATCCCAATGGGAATCATTGGCTCCTGTACAGCGTTTTGCCTTAATTAAACTTAGTAGACCTAGTCATGAAAACAAAAACTTTTTACCAGCACTCCAGGAATTTGGCTTGGTGAGAATTGAGAATTGAGAATTGAGAATTGGGAATTGGGAATTGGGAATTGGGAATTGGGAATTGGGAATAAGGTTAGATGTAACTTCAAGCTTTGCGAGAATTGCTATAACAAACAACAAATAACAAATAACAAATAACAAATGACAAATGACAAACAACTGCTGTTGACAGACGAATTACTGCTAGATTATAAACGTTGTCGGCGTAGAGCGTTCCTAGACATTTACGGAGATCCCTCTGAGCAAGAACAACCCCAAGATTTCCTGTTAAAACTGCGACAGGATAGCTTAGCTCACAAAAAAGCAGTTTTGGCTCTTGCTCCTCATCAAAAACCAAACTACCCTGATAGAGATTGGAAAGCTGGAGCTCAGGCGACTTGGAATTTGATGCAACAGGGAACAGAGCGTATTTCCCAAGGAGTGCTGCTGACAAAGACAGTAGAGGGAGAGACATTGGTCAGTTTTCCTGATTTGTTAGTTAAACAACCAGGAAGATCAATTTTTGGTGATTGGCTCTATGTCCCCACTAAGATTAAGTTAGGCAAACGTCCCAAGCCAGAATATAAAATTATTGCTGCTTTTTGCACTCAAATCCTGGCGGTGGTACAAAGAATATGGCCAACTACAGCTTGGTTAATTTTGCGCAACCAAAAAGTCCATGCTGTCAACCTAGATATTTGGATACCGGTGATGCAAAAACTGGTAGGGGAATGTCTTAGGACATTACAACAGCAACAAGAGCCAGAAGTATTTATCTCCCGTCAGAAATGTGGTCTTTGTCAATGGTATAGCAGTTGTCACGCGATCGCTAAATCTCAAAAGCATCTTTCTCTGTTGCCAGGAGTTACTCCCCGCCGCTACCAGGATTTACAGTCTTTGGGATTAACTACGGTAGAATCGATAGCGGCTGCTTCTGTTACTACATTGGAGTCGGTGTTAAGTGATAAAATTGCAGCTGATTTGCTACAACAGGCTCAAGCAACAGCACAGAATCGGGCAATTCTTCGTCATCATTACTACCCTAACCCAAAAAACTTCCAGTTCTTAAACAATTTTCCGGATATCAGGGAAATAGCTGCTTCTGGAGAAAATCTTCTTCCCTCAACCCCTAATCCTGACATCAATTTCTTACCTACGGCAGATGTGGAAATATATTTTGATATTGAAGCGGAGCCTAGTTTGAAGCTAGACTATTTACTGGGTGTTTTAGTAGTTGAGCGACACAGCAATACTGAAACATTTTATCCCCTACTGGCAGAACAACCAATAGCAGAAGAATCAATTTGGCAGCAATTTTTAGATTTGGTTTGGCTCTACCCAGATGCCCCAATCTTCCATTTTGCTAGCTATGAAGTAGAAGCCCTCAAACGCTTAGCGAAACTTTACCATACTCCATCACAACTGATGCAACCCCTGCTTCCCCGGTTAATAGATGTGCATCAGCAGGTAATAAATACGGTTACTTTGCCCGTTGAGAGTTACTCTCTCAAAAATCTGGCTCGATGGTTGGGTTTTGAGTGGCGGGATAGGGATATTAGTGGTTCCCAATGCGTCTGTTTGTATAGTCAGTGGTTAGAAACAGGTAATCGCTCTCTTCTAGAAATTATTAGACGCTACAATGAAGATGATTGCCGTGCTACCTATCGCCTCAAACAGTGGTTAGTAGACTTTTACAGGGTAGGGGATTAGGTGTTAGGTGTGTTATATAATCACTTTACTTTATTCCTTCTAGTGCAGCGCGGCAGCAATAACCCACCAGTTTGAGAAGGATAGAATCCTTACTCTATAAGCATTTTCAATTTGTAATTTTTAATTCCGCGTAGCGGTACTAGTGGTAACCTAATCCCTGATACCTGTTTTGGATTGATTTAAAGTGGAGCTAGCCAAACCTGTCATTCGCCTCAGTGTTGTCCAATCTCGCATACGGGGTGTAGAGGTAAATCGGATAGAGCAAACCCGTCGGGAAAATCTCAATCATCTGTTAGAGCTTATTGATGTTGCTAATAATTGGGGAGGACCAAAAGACTTACTGTTGTTTCATGAATTTCCGATTACAGGTTACTCTAATAGATGGAATCGACAGGAGCTGCTCAAGATCGCGATCGAGATTCCAGGGGAAGAGACGGAGGCGATCGGGAAAAAAGCTAAGGAGCACGGCTGTTATATTGTCTTCGGCTCTTATGCTAAGGATAAAGCATGGCCTAACCATATACTATCAATCACCACAATTATCGGTCCTGATGGCGAAATTGTTGAGAAACACTGGAAGCCTAGAAATATTAAAGCTGTTTTTGGCTCAGGCTTTGAACTGTTCACTACTTCAATTTATGATGTACTTGAGCAATATGTTGAGATGTATGGCTGGGATGCGGTTATTCCGGTAACTCGCACCCCCATCGGTAATATTGCCACTAGCTCAATACAGAAAGAGCCTGAATTATTCCGAGCTTTTGCCATGAAAGGTGCAGAAATCATCTTGCGAACTGCTTCAGGAGGATTTAATTCCTTTGATGTTCAGGCGACTTCATATTATAACCGTGTTTATACAGCAATTGCCAACAATGCAATCTCTCCCAATAATCCAGGTTTTTTCGCAGATGGAGGCAGTGGTGGTTCTGCTATTTATGATCCCAATGGCATGCTGATGAAACAAGCCAACTCTGTTCATGAATCTTCTATAACGGTGACAATTCCTATTGCCGAATTTCGAGCTAGCCACTACCCACCCTCTGTACATATGGAACTATACCGCCCAGTCTTTGACCAATACGTCAATCGTCATCCCCCTAATCTCTTTTCCTTGATATAAATGCTGGGGACGTCCCATGCCTATTTGCACCTGCTTATGTTCAATTAGTCCCCCACCCTCTAATTCTTTCAGATGACGCCGAATTGCCTGGGGACTAATCTCTAGAGCATCTGCTAACTCAGAGGCTGTCTTTTGCCCCTCTTTCTGGAGGAGTTGCAAGATAGCTTGCTTGGTGGAAGAGTGCTGAGTAGTCGTCATTGATTTAGGGGGCATGTTGTGTGGCAAAGGGAAGGTCAAAATTAAGCTTGACTTTGACAACATCTTTGTTGTTAATATACCCTATAATAGACTTAAACAACAAAAATGTTGTTTTAATCTCGTAGAGGTATGCTATGGCTAATCTCTACAGGCTCGGCTACCCATATAGTAATTCTCTTTCTTGGTGAGGTACATTCACCTTTCGTGGCCTATTCCCCAAAACCAGGAATGTCGTAGCATTATCCCATGAGAAACGCTATAGCTTAGTTCACACCTACCATATATGATGTATGACTGCCACTGTCAAAACCTTAGTTGATCAGCCTTATAAGTACGGCTTTGTTACGGATATTGAGACGGATACGGTTCCTCGTGGTCTCAATGAAGATATCATCCGCTTAATTTCGGCTAAGAAGAACGAACCAGAGTTCATGCTGGAGTTCCGACTCAAAGCCTATCGACAATGGCAGAAAATGGCAGAACCTAATTGGGCTCATGTCAACTATCCACCCATTGATTACCAGAATATCATCTACTATTCTGCTCCGAAGCAGAGCAAAGAAAAGCTTAACAGTTTAGAGGATGTTGACCCAGCTTTACTGGAAACCTTTGATAAGTTAGGTATTTCCCTCTCCGAGCAGAAGCGGCTGGCGAATGTAGCAGTAGATGCGATTTTTGATAGCGTTTCAGTTGCCACCACTTTCAAGGAGAAATTAGCGAAAGATGGTGTAATTTTTTGCCCCATTTCCGAAGCTCTGCAAGAACATCCAGAATTGGTCAAAAAATACCTTGGTACAGTTGTACCTGTAGCAGATAACTACTTTGCTGCGCTCAATTCTGCTGTCTTTACCGATGGTTCCTTTGTCTTTATTCCCAAAGGGGTGAAATGCCCGATGGAACTATCTACCTACTTCCGGATTAATGCTAACGACACAGGACAGTTTGAGCGTACTCTGATTGTGGCGGAAGAAGGTAGTTCTGTCAGTTATTTGGAAGGTTGTACCGCACCAATGTATGACAGCAATCAGTTACACGCCGCGATTGTAGAACTAGTGGCTCTCGATAATGCCGAGATTAAATATTCTACAGTACAGAACTGGTACGCTGGGGACAAAAATGGCAAAGGTGGGATCTATAACTTTGTTACCAAGCGGGGTTTGTGTAAGGGAGTTAATTCCAAAATTTCTTGGACACAGGTAGAAACCGGTTCCGCAATTACTTGGAAGTATCCTAGTTGTGTGTTGGTAGGAGATAATTCGATTGGTGAATTTTACTCTGTGGCTCTGACTAATAACCGACAGCAAGCTGATACTGGCACCAAGATGGTACATATTGGCAAAAATACCCGCAGTACGATTATTTCTAAGGGAATTTCTGCTGGTAAGTCTCAAAATAGTTACCGGGGTTTAGTCAAAGTTGGACCTAAAGCAACTGGTGCTAGAAATTACTCCCAGTGTGATTCGATGTTAATTGGGGATACAGCTCAGGCAAATACTTTCCCTTACATTCAGGTAGAAAATAACACCGCTAAGGTAGAACATGAGGCATCTACCTCCAAGATTGGGGAGGACCAACTATTTTACTTCTCCCAAAGAGGTATTTCCGAAGAAGATGCAGTTTCGATGATGGTGAGTGGCTTCTGTCAGGATGTCTTCAACGAGTTACCAATGGAATTTGCGGCGGAAGCGGATAAGCTATTGAGCTTGAAGTTGGAAGGAGCAGTTGGTTAAAAAGTAGCAGGTGGCAGGTGGCAGGTACAATTCCGCAGCAGATATTATATTGCCTCTTGTTACTGGCTATTCCCAAATGACAAATGACAAATGACAAATGACAAATGACAAATAACAAAAGTAGTAATGTGATTCTGTCGGTTCGGGACTTGACAGCGGAAGTAGAGGGTAATCAGATTTTAAACCGACTTAATTTGGAAGTTAAGGCGGGGGAAATTCATGCGATTATGGGACCTAATGGTTCTGGGAAAAGTACCTTCTCTAAAGTATTAGCCGGTCATCCCGCTTATGATGTTACTGGGGGTGAGGTAACTTTCCTGGGGCAAAATTTATTAGAAATGGAACCAGAGGAACGCTCCCTAGCAGGAGTTTTTCTGGCTTTTCAATACCCCTTGGAAATTCCAGGGGTGAGTAATTTGGACTTCCTGCGGGTAGCTTATAATGCTCGTCGCAAGCATCAGGGATTAGAGGAAATCGATACTTTCGATTTCGAGGATTTGGTGGAAGAAAAGCTGGATATTGTGAAGATGAATCCTAGCTTTTTGAACCGTAGCCTCAATGAAGGCTTTTCTGGAGGAGAAAAGAAGCGGAATGAGATTCTCCAGATGGCACTCCTCGAACCTAAGTTGGGGATTTTGGATGAAACTGATTCTGGTTTGGATATCGATGCCCTGAAAATTGTCTCTGGTGGCGTTAATCAGTTGGCAACTTCAGAAAATGCCATGATTTTGATTACCCACTACCAACGTCTGCTTGATTATATCGAGCCAGATTTTGTCCATGTGATGGCAGCAGGGCGTATCCTGAGAACTGGCGGTAAAGAACTAGCACTAGAATTGGAATCCCGTGGTTATGATTGGGTGCTGGAAGAAGAGGCGGTTAAGGTAGGTGCTTGATGAGTATACAAGTTTCGGTAACACCAGAGGTATCCTATCTAGGGACATTGTTAGAGCAATGTCGCCAAGGGGCTGTAGTTGAGGCAGATTGGTTAGATGAGTTACGTCATAGTGCTGCGGCGATCGTACAAGAATTAGCGATTCCTAGCAAACGGGAAGAAGAATGGCGCTTTACTGACTTGTCTTCTCTATTGCAGGTGCAATTCCAAGCAGTAGCTCCCCAGTCTATCTCATCTGGGCAACCGCTGGATATTTCCCCCTTCACTCTCCCGGAAACAGCCCAAAGCTGCTTAGTCTTTGTTAATGGGGTTTATGCACCTGAGTTATCCACAGTTAGGGGATTACCATCAGAAGTGTTTGTCGGTAATTTAGCCGAATTTCCCTCCAAGTACATCCCTCGCCTCCAGAAATATTTAGCTAAGCAGCAAGGTGCATCGGAAGTATTTACTGCTCTCAATACTGCGGGATTAAACGATTTGGCAGTAGTCTGGGCGACCAAGAATACAATTGTAGAGCAGCCGATTCAGCTGCTATTTATCTCTACCACTGAAGCAGTACCAATAATTTGTCAGCCTCGCTGCTTAGTAGTAGCAGAAGCAGGTTCTCAGTTGCACCTGGTGGAGGATTATGCAGCCAATGTCGAAGGTTGTCCAGATATTCCCCTTAATAAACCCTACTTTACCAACCAGGTAACAGAGATTTGGGTAGAAGAAAACGCCGCTGTCAGCCATACCCGAAACCAACGGGAAGCTGCCGATGGCTTCCACATTGGCAAAACTGCGATCGCTCAAGCTCGCAATAGTCGTTATATTGGCAATGGGATTAACTTAGGAGCCAAACTCTCCCGCCATAACTGGGAAGTATGGCAGACAGGGGAAGGGACCCAAACCACCCTCAACGGTTTAACCATGATTAGTGGTGAGCAATTGGCAGATACCCACAGTGCTATTACTCTCAAACATCCCCACGGTACTAGCAATCAGCTACATAAATGTATCGTAGATGGTAATGCTCGTGCAGTCTTCAACGGCAAAGTTTTTGTTCCCCAGGAAGCTCAATTTACCAACGCCAGTCAACTTAACCGCAATCTATTACTTTCTGCCAAAGCCAGAGTTGATACTAAACCCCAACTAGAAATCACCGCTGACCAAGTAAAATGCTCTCACGGAGCAACTGTCAGTCAATTAGAAGCGGATGAAATTTTCTACTTGCAAAGTCGGGGATTGAATGAAGTAGATGCACGCAACCTCTTAATTGATGCCTTCGTTGCCGAAATCCTCGATAACATTCCCATTACTTCCCTAAGTACAAGGCTAGCTTCTTGTGCTAGTTGTAGAACTTATTAGTTTTTTGTTGTTTGTTGTTGGTTTTTTGTTGTTTGTTGTTGGTTGTTGGTTGTTTGTCATTGGTCATTAGTCGTTTGTTGTTTGTCATTCCCAATTCCCAATTCCCAATTCCCAATTCCCAATTCTTCATTCTAAATTCTAAATTCTAAATTCTAAATTCCCAATGCTCATCACCCCAGAAAGAACCCTTGCTGATATCATTAGAGCTGACTTTCCCATCTTGCACCAGCAAGTCAATGGTAAACCTTTAGTTTACTTTGACAATGCTGCTACTTCCCAAAAGCCCACAGCAGTAATTGATGCTTTGCGCAACTACTACGAGCAGGATAATTCCAATGTCCACCGAGGGGTTCATTACCTGAGTGCTAGAGCAACAGAAGCCTATGAAGGAGCGAGGGATAAAGTTGCTCGGTTTATCAATGCCGCCTCCCGCAACGAAATTGTCTTCACCCGCAATGCTAGTGAAGCGATTAACTTAGTTGCCTACAGCTGGGGTTTGAGTAACTTGCAGCCGCAAGATGAGATTATCCTCACGGTGATGGAGCATCACAGCAACTTGGTTCCTTGGCAAATTATGGCTCAAAAGACAGGAGCAGTAATTAAATATGTGGGATTGACAACAACTGGGGAATTTGACTTTGAGCAATTTCAACAACTACTATGCGATCGCACCAAATTAGTCGGTGTAGCTCATATCTCCAATACCTTGGGTTGTATA
>JAAHHL010000277.1 GCA_010672185.1 Caldora sp. SIO3E6
CATCTTCTACTATCCTCAAAAATTCTTGTACTGCTTCACCCAAAGCCTTTTTCAGTACAACCGCTTTAGCTGACTCAATACCTCCAGTAATGCAACCTTTGAAGAAGTCTTTGACATAATCTTCCAAGGCTCCTTTACCTAATTCCAGTAGGACATCCTTCAAGAACAAATCCTTTAGGATAACTCCCAAAGTAATCCAAGGTTCTGCCATACTGCTGTGCCTCATTGGGAATTTATAATTTAGAATTTAGAATGGGAAATAGTACCGTGGAACAGGCATCCTGCCTGTCTTCCCATCGAAGCAGCGGCACTAGTCAGACTCTCTCTCCACTACTTGCTTGAGGCATCGCTTCAATAAGTGCTCGAAGTACCTTATTTACTGCCTCTTATCTTTGGATGATTTTGTTTAAATCCAAGGTGTGTTATGGAATCCAACAAGTTATATGTGTTTAGGCTTAAGTCTACACTAGTACTATGCATTTTTATATATAGGCGCACACCTTTACCATTATAAAAAAACATTAGCAGAAAATAATGGCAAATGCAACCAACTCTCCCGTTGAGTTTTTAGGCTATTTTTGAAAATGATCGTATCCTTAACGTGGTGCGTTACGCTACGCTAACACACCCTACTGGCTGTTGACTGTTGACTGTGAATGAAAATCCCTCTCGACCCGTCCCCGCGTCCCCGCGTCCCCGCGTCTCTACTCCTTGCCTCGGAGCCTCATTTCTTGAAAATATCAATTTTTAGCTTGTATCCGCTTCAACAACTGATAAAAAGGTTCCCAATTATCTTCCTGAGTAATATCCTGCCAAACTTCTTCAATCACAGGTCTAAGTAGAGCTGTTTTGGGATTCTGCTCCCGTAAGCGTTGAGCGATTTCCTCGAGTTGCTCATGGGACTTATTCTGTAAAAGATGGTAATACAACTCTCGCCACTTGACTAAAACTGGTAATTCTGATGCTGCTTGCTTCTCTGATAGAAACAATGACAAGTTACTCCAAATCTGAGCAAAATCATCTCGCCAAATAGGAGAAAACTGTTGAGCTAACTCAGCAAAGAAAGCATGGTAACCTACTTGGGTCTCCTGGAGTAAGCGAACCGTTAACTCTAATAACTCCTTACCTTCAGCTTCTGGTAGCTGCTCAAATCCTAACTTATTGAGCATAAGCTGCTGATAATTCTGGTAATAATAGGCTCCAAACTTACCCAAAGCAGCTACCATCTCCTCGGTAGGAATCACCGCTGCTAATGGTTGTTGCAGCATCTCCAAATTCAAAGCACAAATTCCTGGTTGATTGCCATAACTGTAGCGCCGATAATAGTCAAAGTAAGCAGCAGTAAACTCGGGGTTATAAGAAGGGATAAAGGCATAGGGGCCGTAATCAAAACTTTCCCCGGTAATCGACATATTGTCAGTATTCAGAACCCCATGACAAAAACCTGCTGCCATCCACTGTGCTGTTAGTTGCGCCACTCGTTCCACCAACTCAGCATAAAACTGAATATAGCTGTCAGTTTTATCTGCTTCTGGCTCAGGAAAAGTAATCTGGGGATAGTAATACTGAATTACATGGTCTAATAGTTTTCTAGTTAAATCCTTACGTTTGAGATAGTGCAACCGCTCAAAAGTACCAAACCGGATGTGGGAATTGCTAAAACGTACCATCACCGATGAGCGAGTGGGAGAAGGTTCATCTCCCCGCCATAAAGATTCACCAGTTTCAATTAAACTCAAACAGCGGGAAGTACGAACACCTAAGTAGTGCAAAGCTTCAGCTGCCAAAACTTCCCGAACACCACCTTTGAGAGTCAGTCTTCCATCAGCACTGCGGGAGTAGGGGGTAGTACCAGAACCTTTGGTACCAAAATCATAAAGTTTCCCATCATTACCCCTTACTTGTCCATAAAGAAAGCCTCTACCATCCCCTAGCCTAGAGTTATATTCCCCAAATTGGTAACCGTGGTATCTTAGTGCAAGAAAAGGTCGCACCCCCACAAACTTGCCAAAAGCTTGAATAAAATCAGCATCTTGTACCTCAGTTGGCTCTAATCCAAACTGAGGTAGCAGCAGATCATTCCGATAGCGTAAGATATGGCCAGGAAACTCCGCAGCCACTACTTCATCAAAATAGTCAGCTCCTAAGGATTCTAAAGCTGGTTCGTATTCGAGAGAAAGAAACATGAATAATTAATAATGGATAATGGATAATTAATAATTAACAATCAATAACGGGTTTTGAGCTAATTAGGGTTTGCTGCATAAGTGTGTCAGCTATACTATACAGTGCTCTCAAACATTAATCGCCAAACGAAAAATTTCTCATTATCCATTATTAATTATTAATTATTAATTATTACTACAACCCCTCAGCACAAATTGCAGCACCGATTAATCCTACCTGGGGATTTAAAATTATGTTAATTGGTATTTTTTTGAGGAGGGGAGTGATTCGACCTTTCTGGGTAAAGCTACGCAAAAAGCTACCTTCTTGCATCAAGGGAAGAATCTTGGCAGCAATACCCCCAGCAATGTAAAGTCCCCCATAAGGCAGAAGTTTCAGAGCAAAGTTGCCAGCTTCGGTACCGTAGGCATCAACAAACATTTGCATTGTCTTTTCCGAGAGGCGATCGCGTTTTTCTAAGGCAGCGTTGGCGATTGTCGCCGCTGGATCAACGGTTTTCTCCCGACGACCGGTTTCCTTCTCCCAAGTATTGATTACTTGTTCCACCTCTGGTGATTCAGCCGCAAACTCTTGATCTCGGAGAAACTGATAGATTGAGACTATCCCTTGACCAGAAACCACTCGTTCGACGGAAATTCGCTGAATACCATGTTTTTCTAGTAAGTACTGTAGCAATTGGAATTCTAGCTTGGTGCGGGGAGCAAAATCAACGTGCCCACCTTCTGTCGCTATAATTTGATGATGTCCTTGATGGTTGACCATAAAACATTCTCCCAAGCCAGTACCGGCACCGATAATGCCAATGGGAGCCTCCGGTTGAGGTGTTACCTCTTGCAGGCACAACAAATCTTCTTTCCCCAAACCAGGTAGGCTGTAAGCAATTGCCGCGAAATCATTGATCAGGCTAACTTTGGCAATTCCCAGTTCCGGCTCTAAATGTCTAGCATCCAAAGACCAATCCAGATTAGTCAGTACACAGGTATCATTAATTACCGGACCAGCGATCGCTAAACAAGCTTTCTCTGGGGAAAGTGTACTATCTAGTTGCTGCTGTGCTGCTGACAAGAACTGCTGTACTATAGGTACTAAATCAGGGAAGTCTTGACTCTGATAAAGCGCTTCGTGGAGAACCTGTAGTGGTTTGTCCCCCTCTTTCTCCACCAATCGCAAAATAGTTTTAGTACCGCCTATATCCCCTGCCAGTAGTAATGTCATCTTTAGAGTTTAAGAATTAAATGTACTTAATTTCAGTTAAATCGGGTCACTTCCTCCGTTTGACTCAGGTGAGAAGTATCCCCGTTGAGTTCCATCACCCATTGTTGTTCTTGGCGTACCAGTTTAACGAGGCAGCACAGAGAAGCATTAACTTTGGGTTGTCCGGGAACGAGTCCCCAGGTTGTACCAACAACTGAGGCTCCATGACCTATTAGGAGTATATCTTCTGAAAATTCAGTTGTCAGATGACGTACTGTTTCACTAGTACGTTTATCTACCATCTCCTCAGTTTCTGGATAGTGAGGAATCACTCTGGAAGTGTAACTAGAGTCAATACGGGGAAAGTGCTCTTGCAATACTTCGAGGGGTAATCTTTCCGGTTGAGAATCCATCCAATCAGGATTGAGCCATTCACTCAAACCAGACTCTAGCTTGATGGGTAAATCCAGGCACTCTGCTACTTGGTTAGCTGTCTGTACAGTGCGTAAAAAAGGTGAAGAGAAAATATGTATAATGTTTTCTCCGACCAAACGTTGTCCCAGTTGCTTAGCTTGTACAACGCCATCTTCTGACAAAGGTGGATCGTAGGGACGCTTTGCCGTTGTAAACCATTCAGGGTTAACAAAATCGAGGCGATTTCCATGCCTTGCGATCCAGACAGTGTGAGTCATAAAACAAGAGATTGAAGATTTGAGATTAACAACAACAACGCCAAGGGCAGTAACAGGGAGAAGCTGACTTTGTCGCCCATGATACATTTGTTCAACTATTCCCTGGGTAAGCTAGCTAAACTGAGCGCTCCAGAGAACTGTACTGACAAGCAAGTTTAACTTGAGCCTCCACAAATTCATAAACTTTACAATATTTAACTAAAATTATCATATAATAAAGTTTTATGAAGAGAACATTACCACCGATAAATAATAAATCCTATATCAAAAGGAGTAAATTGCTTGCTTTAATTTGGTACGAGTCTAATGCCTATACCAGGCTCTCTACCGAAAGTGCCACCGAAGCCCATTCCTTTAGGGATGGGAGGGATAGCCACCAGCCAGTTTGTCATTAGTACAAAGGACTAATGACTAATGACTAATGACTAATGACGTGAAATCCCACGTACTTTAGTCGTGAGATGAGCTTAACACTCACAGAATATATAGACCAAGTATTTGCTGTATTGATTCATTTATCTCTAATCGAGCGCTATGAAAACTGCTCAGACTTCTACAGATTTAGTCCGTACTTACCTACGAGAAATTGGTCGTGTTCCCCTGCTAACTCATGAGCAGGAAATCTTGTATGGCAAACAGGTGCGGCGACTGATTAATTTAAGGGAAATAAAAGATTGTTTATGGGAAAAACTCGATCATGAGCCAACACTTTCAGAATGGGCGCAAGCGGCTGATATATCCGAAGCAGAATTAGAATCAGCCATCACCAGTGGTGAAGCCGCAAAAAATAAAATGGTGGAAGCCAACTTGCGACTAGTAGTTTCGGTAGCCAAAAAGTATATCAAGCGCAATGTAGACTTACTAGATTTGATTCAAGAAGGCACAATTGGTATGCAGCGAGGGGTAGAAAAATTTGACCCCTCTAAAGGATATCGTTTTTCCACCTACGCCTACTGGTGGATTCGGCAAGCAATTACTCGTGCGATCGCAGAAAAAGGGCGCACCATTCGTCTACCGATTCATATTACCGAGAAGCTGAACAAGATTAAAAAGGTTCAGCGCCAACTCTCTCAACAGTTGGGCAGATCTGCGAGTATCTCAGAATTAGCTCAAGAGTTGGAATTGTCAGAAAAGCAAGTACGGGAGTATTTGGAAAGATCTCGTCAGCCTTTGTCTTTAGATCTGCGTGTGGGAGATAATCAGGATACAGAATTAGTAGAGTTGTTAGAAGATAATGGTCAGACCCCAGAAGATTTTGTTACGCACTCGGCACTCCAGTTTGACTTAAATAAGCTGATGGCGGATTTGACTCCTCAGCAACGGAAAGTATTAGCACTACGCTTTGGTTTAGAAAGTGGACGACCTATGACTCTAGCCAAAATTGGCGATTGTCTCAATATTAGCCGTGAACGAGTACGACAAATCGAACGGGAAGCCCTCTCTAAGCTGCGCAAGCGCAAAGCCGACATTCGGGAGTACATAATAGCAGCTAGTTGAGGGAGCAGGCAACAGGGAAGGAGCATCCCAAATCGACAATAAGCTGTCAGCTGTCAGCTGTCAGCTATCAGCTTGAAGATTACTCAGGGATTAACTAGGGTCTGCTGCATTAGTGTGGAAGCTATACAGGACTTGGGTTTTAAGCCTTTTGCCAGCCAAAATAGTCCAAGGTTTTTGCATTTTTTGCTTCAAAAACCTTGCACCATTGTAGGTAAATACCTGGTTAAATCAATAATGTTCGGGGTGAAAATCCGGAAAGCTGAAAGCTGAAAGCTGAAAGCTGACAGCTAAGGACTTATTCAGCAAACCCTAACTAGGGCTTACTGTATAAGCTTGGAAGCTATACCAGACTAGCTTTAAAGCACTTTTTTACAGAAGCAAGTGCCAGGTTTTTGAGTCCATCGGTACAATTTCCTTGTACCTCATGAGGAAAATTCCCTAAAACCTCACCTACCACCTACCACCTACCACCTAATATCATGTCCGGCTAAACACTTATCATATCCTTCTACCTTGCAACTTTCTTTCTTCCCTTCTGCCTTCTGCCTTCTGCCTTCTGCCCTCTGCCTTGTTGCCACCAAAGTGTAAGTAATCAACCGGACATGATATAACACCTATTCAAACCCGAAAATTACGACAAATTACAGCAAACCCTAAGTATGGTTGAGTCCAATTCAGTAACACAACGGGATGATTACGATACCTTTATTTCTTATTCTCGTCGGAATAAGGAGTTTGTTCGCCGGTTGTGTGAGGCACTGATAGAAGCAAAATTGAAGATTTGGGTTGATTGGAATGATATTCCACCAGCGGAAGACTGGCGGCAAGAGATTGCTCGGGGTATTGAAGCCTCAAACAATTTTGTTTTTATTATCAGCTCTCATTCCACTGCATCTGCTGTCTGTGGCGAGGAACTGTCTCATGCCATTGAGCATGGTAAAAGATTGATACCAATTGTGCTAGAGGATGTGGGGTATGATAATGTTCATCCAGAATTAGGTCGGATTAACTGGATTTTTTTCCGAGAAGGGGATGATTTTGACGGTGCTGTAGAAAAGCTCATCAGTGCTATTGAGACAGATATGAGTTATGTGCGACAACAGACTCATTTACTGGTGAGGGCAAGACAATGGGAAAAAGCAGAACGTAATAAAAGTTATCTGTTACAAGGGAGTGAGTTAAGGAAGGCAGAGCAATGGTTAGCCGAAGACGTAGAGACGTTGCATGCAACGTCTCTACATGCAACGTCTCTACATCAAGAATATATCAATACCAGTCGTCAAGTAGAGACAGAACGAGAAGATGCAGAAATGCGGCTACGTCGCTTGACACCACAACAAGTCAAAAATCGTCAAGCTATCTTAAATAAAGTTAGGAAATTTTGGGTGGAAGGGGTTTTAGAAAAATCCTTACATGACCAGGTATTGATAGAATTAGGTTTGGAGGAACATCCTGATGCAGTAGTTTCTTCCTGGAGCATGGAAGTAGAAACCCCTGGTGTCGCTAACAAAACTTTGCCTAAAGGGACTAAAGCTGTTGCTATTTTTGACCAGTTGGGTGAGGGCAGGACATTACTAATTTTAGGGGAACCGGGAGCGGGAAAAACTACTACCTTACTGGAACTAACCAGGGATTTGCTCAACCGTGCTGAACAGGGTTTAGATTATCGTATTCCTGTGGTATTAAACCTCTCCTCTTGGGCGGCTAAACAGCAGACTATCCCAGAGTGGATAGTAGAGCAACTCAACAGTAAGTATCAAGTGCCTAAGTCTATTGGACAGGAATGGGTGAAACAACAGGAATTGCTGTTGCTCTTCGATGGTTTGGATGAGGTGAAAGGGGAGCAGCGAGATCATTGTGTGGCAGCTTTGAATGATTTTCACCAAAATTATGCACCGGAAATGGTGGTTTGCAGTCGTATTAAGGATTACTCAGCCCTGTCTAACCGTCTTAACTTGGAAAGTGCCATTTATTTAAAGTCCCTCACTCCCGAACAAGTCAGTCACTATTTGGACAGTATTGATGCGGATTTGACTGGTTTGAGAACCTTGATGGAAGAAGATACAGCACTGCAAGAGTTAGCGTGATCGCCTTTAATGCTCAATATTATGGTTATAGCTTATCAAGGAGTAGCTATTGAAGATTTGCCGAAAACTGAAGTGGTAGAGGAACGGCGAAACCAGCTATTTGATGCCTATATTGAGCGGATGTTTCATCGTCCTACTCGTCTTAAGGTTAAGCAACAATATTCGGAAGTTCAGACTAAGCGTTGGTTGACTTGGTTGGCGCACAGGTTAGTTGAGCAGTCGCAGACGATATTTTTCCTTGAGGGAATGCAGCCTACTTGGTTGCAGGGTAAGGGGGAAAGGATA
>JAAHHL010000278.1 GCA_010672185.1 Caldora sp. SIO3E6
CAAAAATCTTCAGTCCACTTGAGTGGACTTGAGCTATTAGCCGTGGACTTAAGTCCACGGCGGGTTATGAAATCCAACCAGTCAGCTATGTCTAGGCTTAAGTTGACACCAATGAATGCTTGCGCCCGCCAGTATCTGTGTTTTCTAACCAAAAAGCCAGATTTTTAATCATTCCGATGCAACCGGAATTGATATAACCAGAAACTGCTAACCTACCAAGATGTCGGCTTGACCAACGATATCTGGTAATGCTTCAACAAGAATAGCATGGGGTATAGCTTTCTTTACGTCACTAATTGCGCTATAAACAGCATCATAACCAGAATCAGCTTCACGGATAAAGTCTAATGCTATATATCCTTTTTTACCTATTCCTATCAAGGCATCATCACAGCCATTTTCAGCCAACTTATCAATAAAAGATGTCGGCTCTGTGTACTGATTCCGTAAGTCAAATTTTAAGGTGAATTCATATTCTTCCATGTTTATTTTAGATAATATAAGTAGGTGGACAAAATTAACTATAAAAAGAGACCTAACCCCCTAACCCCCTTCCGGAGCAAGGGAAGGGGGAATACTCCCCTCTCCTGGTAGGAGAGGGGTTGGGGGAGAGGTTTTACAAGTAATTGAGCCTAACTACTTAGCAGTCGTCAGGGCGGTTAAGACCTTCTCAGGTAAGGCAAGTTAACAAGGGGCTTAAGCCCCTTGTCCTAATCCCCTTGGCGGTTGCTATAGTTTTTCAAAGAGCGGTTGTCACTTGATAACCGCTCCTTAAATTTCCCACAAAGAGCTGGATTGTCAAAATTTTCCCTTACCGACTATCTTGTTGTCACTTGGCGGCGACTTCTTCCTTCACTAGCTTCTCCCAACCCAAATCCTTGAGATTATTATTCCGACGCAAGGGACGAGTTGCCAACTCCAGGATGTCACGAGCATTAGTAAAACCGTGGATTAGAGCAAAAGTGAATTCCACAGACCATTTGGTGTTGATACCTCGTGCTTCCAAAGGATTAGCATGAGCCATTCCAGTAATTACCAAATCAGGCTTCAACTCATAAATCCGCTGAATTTGGTTGTAGTTGTCTGGTTTTTCGATAATCTTTGGCGTGGGAACACCCATTTCCTGACAAGTTTTCTCCAGCAGTTCTAACTCTGCTTTCTGATAGCGCTTATCCATATAGGGAATACCGATTTCTGGACAACTCATGCCGCAACGAATCAGGAAGCGTGCCAGAGAAACTTCCAAGAGGTTATCACCCATAAAGAAAACTGACTTGCCTCGTATTAGTTGGATATAATCTTCCAAGCCTTCCCAGATTTTAGCTTCCCGCTCTTCAAGTCCTTGGGGTTCAATGCCAAATACCGAGCAAATCTTTTCAATCCAGGCGCGGGTGCCATCGGGACCAATGGGGAACGGTGCGCCAATTAGTTTACACTTGCGGCGACGCATCAAGGTAGTAGCAGTACGGGAGAGGAAGGGATTGACCCCCGCAACGTAATAGCCTTCTTCAATTACCGGTAGCTCAGTATAACGCTTAGAAGGTAACCAGCCGGAAACTTTGATTCCCTGTTTCTTTAATTCCAGGGTGAGGTTAGTAACTACAGGATCAGGTAAGGAACCAAATAGTACCAATGGTGGATGATCTGCATATTCTGACTCTTCAGCCGCAACTTCTTCTTTCTTCCGTCCAAAGTTGAGCAGTTTAGAGATCGCATTCCGCTCTTCTTTCTCCTCTTCCACGACAGGAGCTTCCTTCGGACATTTGTGAGCCATTGCTGCTAAGACAGTATCTTCACCCTGAGTGAAGGCATAGTCTAAACCATTGGCACGAGCAGTAACAATGGGAATGCCAATCTCCGCTTCTAGTTTGGGAGCTAAGCCTTCCAAATCCATCTTGATGATTTCAGTGGTGCAAGTACCAATCCAGACGATAACACTAGGGTTGCGATCGCGTTTAATTTGTAAACACAAGCGCTTCAATTCTTCGTAATCATTGAGCTTAGCAGAGATATCACCTTCTTCCAACTCTGCCATGGCATAGCGTGGTTCAGCGAAAATCATTACCCCCATGGCATTCTGGAGGAAATAGCCACAAGTCTTAGTACCAATGACCAAAAAGAAACTATCTTCAATCTTTTGGTAAAGCCAAGCTACGCAGCTAATTGGGCAAAAAGTATGGTAATTACCGGTTTCACATTCAAATTCTAGGGATTGAGGCGCTTGAGCAACAGTCATATCTTTTTGAAAATTGAGAATTGAAAATTGGGAATTGGGAATTGGGAATTGGGAATTGGGAATTGGGAATTGGGAATTGGGAATTGGGAATTGGGAAGATATTCCCAGTCTCTCCATCTCCGCGTCACCGCGTCACCGCGTCACCGCGTCTCCCAATCTCCGTTAGACCATCATCATGTCTAGTTCTTCTTCCTCTGTCTTGGCTTGTGGTTTAGTCGGATTGAGGTAGAAGTCAGACAACAGAGAGAACAACTCCCGATCTTGAGCATCATTGGGTACTACCCCCTCTGGTTGACCTAAAATTTGGTCAGCAATATTTAGGTAGTAATCGCAAACAGGTTCGAGGTAGGGGTCAGTTTCTGCCATTTCAAACAGAGTTTTGCCCTTAACTCGAGAAACCCGAATATCTTCAATTAGGGGTAAAATCTCCAGCACCGGCATTGGTACTGCTTCAATATATTTGTCGATCAAGTCACGCTTTGAGGTGCGGTTTCCAATTAAACCAGCTAGACGTAGGGGATGGGTACGAGCTTTCTCTCGCACAGAAGCTGCAATACGATTAGCGGCAAATAAGGCGTCAAAGCCGTTATCTGTGACAATCATGCAGTAGTCAGAATAGTTGAGAGGAGCAGCAAAACCACCACAGACAACGTCACCTAATACATCAAAGAGAATGACATCGTACTCATCAAAGGCGTTCAGTTCTTTGAGCAGCTTCACTGTCTCACCAACAACATAGCCACCGCAACCAGCACCAGCTGGAGGACCACCGGCTTCGACACAATCAACACCAGCATAGCCTTTGTAGATCACATCTTCAGGCCAGACATCTTCGTAGTGGAAATCTTTCTCCTGAAGCGTATCGATAATAGTCGGAATCAGGAAACCGGTCAGGGTAAAGGTACTATCGTGCTTAGGGTCACAACCAATTTGCAGAACCTTCTTACCACGCTTAGCCAGAGCAACTGAAATATTACAGCTAGTTGTGGACTTACCAATACCGCCTTTTCCGTAAACAGATAGTTTCACGTTTCCTTGTCTCCTCTTATTTGGCTTAATCTTTATCTTTTGGTGCTGATTGAATTATTCACTAACTGCCAAGGAAAAGAAAGAGCCTTTACCCTTATTTAAGGGTTTAATAATCATTAAAAAATTTTATTTAAATAATTTAATCTTAAAAATCCCACTAATTAAGTTTTTAAGGCAATAATTCTATTCAGATAATTTTTTGTTTACTTTTTTAGTATAAATCAGAACAAAAAACAAAAAAATAATGAAATTAGCTCATTTGAGCTATTATCCAAAGCTGTTTACTGAGCTATGGCGGCTATAAGTAGAACTGCGAATTCCCCGATAGATAGGTCTTCCCATCTCAGTAATCAGACCAAATCTGGGTTGCCCCCTGGTAAAATTACCTTAGCCAGATAGTCTTTGGGGAGAGGTTTAGAGGTCTTTTGGTAACAAGCAAGGATTTTTGTAAAAAAAGGTTAATTTTTTCCGAGTGACTACCACTAGTACTCTTTCAAATTTGAATTGACGGGTTGAGGTAGACGCAGAGGCACGGAGACGCGGAGACGCGGAGAGAGAGTTTTCCATCATCATCATTTGTTGATTTACAGACCCTACACCCTACACCCCACAACCTTGTCCTTTCAGGACTTAACCTTCTGCTGTCGTTCTTCCTGGAGTTTAGTGATTGTTCCTAGCAATGCCTCATAGTCTGTGATGGGTTTGGCAAAGAAATCATCTGCTTGGGAAACTTCCACAAGATGTTGCTGTTCACTTAGCATGGCGTAGGCGGTGATCAGAATAACTGGGATATCTGCTGTCTGAGGATCACTTTTGATGAGATAGGCAATGTCTGCTCCACTTACATCTTTGCCTTCCCACTGTGCAGAAGGTAAGTTAACGTCCATCAATACTACATCTACTTCCCCAGACTGACATTGCTGGAAAATTTCTTCTGGAGCATCTGTAATCGCAACCTGATGACCACCAAGGCGTTGAATCAGTTTAGCTGTTCCTCTCGCTAATAAGTGATCGTCATCTACAAGTAAAATTTTCACAGCTAATTTGAGCTTTAACTATTAACCAACTTCATCCTATTGACGATTGGGGACTGTAGTATCAGATTGTGTAGCAAATTTAACGAAATCAGGTGTGTGGGTTAAGGGCGCACGTCGGTTGAGGGCGCACGTCGGTTGAGGGTGTCAACTTAAGCCACAACCATTGCCAATTGATGCTTTCGAGATGTTCTACTTTCTCAGAGAGAGCGAATGGCATTACCCTACCTGATTAACAGTAAAAAGAGCCAGCGACGGGAGCATTCTCTTGCTCCTCTGCTCCTCTGCTCCTCTGCTCCTCTGCTCCTCCGCTCCCCAGCTTCAAGCGCTTTTCACCTTAAGTTGACACCAATGCACGTCGGTGCGCCCCTACAGGAATTATGCTGCTGTATCTGTCATCTCATTTTGATGTCTTGCCGTGGATCCCATCCAAATTTTTTCTTGCTCGGAGAGTTGTTTTACCTGTTCCTGAAACCAAGCTTCAAATTGTTCCTGAAGCAATCTTTTGCGCATGGAGTCATCTAATTGGGCTGGCATAAGCTTTTCAATGCGCAAAATTACCTGCCATTCTCCAAGAAATTGGTCATTGGAATCTAACACACCATTGTTGTTAGCGTCTCGATACAGGATGACATCGGCATTATCACCATCAGTAATATTGTGGAGATTCAGATTGATATTGCTGGTTTCACTGATGTTGAAGGTGTAGATATCATTCGTCCAATAGCTATTGAGAAAGGTGCTGTTACTGTGGGGGTTGCTAGTCAGGTTACCAACAGAGTATGTATAACTAACCATTATTCTGCTCCTTGGGAAATTTATTGTTTAGTTATGGTAGATTACCTTGGAGACTTTTAAGTAGTCGGACACAAACAACAACTCTGTGTTAGTCAATGTGGTTTTTACAAGTCTCTCTGAATTGAAATATTCGATTTATCTAACTAACTATTATAAATTCCCACAAGCAGAGAAGTAATGTTGTTTTTTGTCAATCATATTGCCCATTTGTGCAATATAAAACTAAATATTTTTAGTTGTTTGTATTTGTTAATAATTCTCCAATTACAAATAACTAATTACATGGCAGTTATCACATTTGTAATTACAGCCAACTTTGACAAGGCTATTCACCATTTACAAAGACCAATAACGAAAGTAATATCAACCAATGATAAACTTTATATTTAATCAATAAACCCTGCTTCTCTAGCGTGGATGAGAGTTTGAATGCGGATATTTTTCCCCTCTTCCCTGCTCTGTTGAGGGTCAACTCCCAGAAAAGCTTGGAGTTGACTCCAATAGTGACGCACGGTTCGTTGAGCCACATTCATGCGTTGGGCAATTACCTGATCTGTTAATCCTTCCTGGAAAGCAAGATTGAGCAACTCTAGCCAATTGTAGTTGACTTCCCTGGTTTTTCTTCCTGGGTGAATTTTTCCTCCTTTGAGAACTACATCCAAACTATTCAACATTTCTTGCCTCGGAAGATTTTTATCAATGACAGCAAAGCCTCCTTCATGAGCATAAATTTCAGCAGTTTGAATACGCACTAGTGCCTTGGTATAACTGCTAAAGACTACTAGATTGAGTTGGGGATACTTCTTCATCAAAGTCCTCAGGCTTTGAATACCTGTCTCAATGTGGGGGGACTCCCCACAACTTTCTGGCAGAGAAAGCTCCATCATTACCAGCTGCGGCTGAAATTTTTCTACTTGATTAAAAGCGCTATGTGCATTTTGAGCAATGCTGATTTCTCCTTCTGGATACTGCTGTTGTAATACATTGATGGTTACATCAAGAATCAATTCATGGCTGTCAACCACAAGAATTTTCAGATTTCTTGGCTCTGATAAATTTTGGTTCATCATCAAACACCTACTAGACTTACGTGGGCAAAATTGGACTGCTCGACCGCATGATTGCTGCTGTGAGTCCTTTCATTTACTTATTGGGCAGACTTTTGTTTTTCTATGGATAAGAAGAGAGTTATACTTGACTCATAACCTCGGAAATCGTTGCCAGCTCTCCTTTTTAGGTCGCTAAAGTCAGTTAAGTAGGTTTGGTATGAAAAACTAAACTATATTAAGAAAAGTAAACATAGATCAAACTCTTACCAATGACTAATGATAATCTTCACTAGCCAACTATAATTAGCCAAACCTACTTACTCATTGGCAAGCGATCGCGTAATTTATGGGGTTGAGGGTTTGAACTATAGGTAGATTTTGGGCGTTGCGAAAAATGGTATAAGGTAGTCCAAAAGGTAACTGTGATCCACATCATTTTCGTAACCTTGACCAATAAATATATAAGAAACTAAATTTGCTCTTCACGCAAGATTGACTAGTAGTTGATAAAGGCTGGCGCAATGAAAAAATTTCACCACCAGGTGATGAAAGTAGGTTTTTTCCTGTTACCTGCTCCCCTCCTGGGAGGGGTTGGGGGTGGGTTCTGTTGCCTGTTGCCTATTTCCCCGCCGCTGCAAGCCCAACCGATTACCCCAGCCACTGATGGTACTGGTACTAAAGTCACCATTGAGGGTAACCGCTTCGATATCCAAGGTGGTTCTTTGTCTAGAGATGGGGTAAATCTGTTCCAAAGTTTTGAGCAATTTGGATTAGATCGGGGTCAGACTGCTAATTTTCTTACTTCACCAGAGATTCAGAATATTTTGGGGCGGGTGGTGGGAAGTAACCTCTCGGTGATTAATGGTTTAATTCAGTTAACGGGAGGAAATTCTAATTTATTTTTGCTGAACCCAGGAGGGATAATTTTTGGGGCAGATGCCAGTTTAAATGTCCCTGCTGACTTTACTGCGACTACTGCTACGGGGATAGGCTTTGGTGGAGATAATTGGTTTAATGTTTTTGGCAACAATGACTATCAGAAGTTAGTTGGCACTCCCAGTCAGTTTGCTTTTGATTTGGTTCAATCAGGAAGTATTATTAATGCTGGGGATTTAGCGGTAGGAGAAGGACAAAATTTAAGCTTACTGGGTGGTAGGGTAATTAACACCGGACAACTGACTGCACCAGGAGGCAGGATTACCATTGCCGCTGTACCCGGTGAAAATTTGGTGCGGATCAGTCAAGCGGGAAGCTTGTTGAGTTTGGAGATTGAACCACCAAGGGATATCAATGGGCAGGTATTACCGCTTACTCCGGTAGATTTACCGACTTTGCTGACGGGGAATAGCGGTTACGTTCTTAATCAGGGAGAAGTCTCAACCAACAACAGCACTAATCAAGGAGGACAAATCTATCTTACTGCTCGATTGCTAGAAAATCGTGGTCAAATTACCGCAGATGGCACCACAGGGGGAAGTATTAAGGTAGAAACAACCAATTTCCTCGACACTGGAACTCTCAGTGCGATTGGCAGTACTAGCAGTGGTGGAGAAATTGCAGTTGATTACAGTGGTAGGATAATTCAGACTGCTAGTGCATTGACTTCGGTAAATGGTAGCACCGAAGGAGGTGCGATCGCTTTTAACGGTGGTGCAGATACCATACTTACTACTTCTGGTAAGTTTGAGGCGACGGGAGATGTAGGAGGAGAAGTCCACCTGTTTGCTCAGGATATCAGGTTACT
>JAAHHL010000279.1 GCA_010672185.1 Caldora sp. SIO3E6
CTTTTTAACGGTCTGCCATTAATCAACAAAGGAGTAAAATCCGGTTGATTTGAAGTTACAGCCATCAAATTATCTACACCCAAATCTATTGCTGCTATCCTGTCATTAGGGACTAAGAACTGTTCATTTTTTTCATAAATAACCTCGATTACATAACAATCACATTTGGGGACAATTCTCACTTCAGCTAGAGAGTTAGCCACTCTAGTAGTCAACTCGATTGAAGTCCCCGATAGTTTGACTAAACCCTGTTTTAGGGCGACTTTACTCAGAGCTTGAATCGTATAAACTAAAAGATTTCTCCCCTTTTTTTTATCTTTATAGCCGGGGATTTTCGGTTTTCCCAGAAACTTATCGGGATTAGTCTTAAATGCTGATGAAGCTTGAAAAAATGATTTCCAGTTACGGTCTAATCCTCTTAATACTTGCTGTGATACTTTAGCGGGTAAGGCTCGATATTGCTCGTTATTTTTCATCAAGGAAGCCATCTGATTATAAGTCAAATAGCCATGGCCATAAATCAAATTTTGACGGATTATATAATTAGCACAGTTGTAAAGATTTTTCGACTGCCAAGATAAATTATCTATCTGGGACCAAAATCGATGCCCTTTCTTAATAATGTGTCTTTCTGCTAGTAACATTACTGTCTGGCGAGCCTCACGCTGGTTGCATATTGTGAAAGCTTCATGTCTACATGATAGCATAGATGACCAAGTTTGACTATATTTTTAGTGAAACTTTACGATACTTCATTCCCCAAATCTTAAAATAGTTTAACTGTCGAGGGGGTTTGGAAGCCCACGCTGTAATATGCAGATTCAGCGCCGGGAGGATGTAATATCAAGTTCGGATAAAGTTATAATTCCCTTCTATCTTCCAACCTTCTTTCTTCCCTCCTGCCTCCTGCCTCCTGCCTTATTGCCATCGAAGTGTAAGTATTCTACCGAACTTGATATAACTACAAAAATCCCCTACTTGGGGCAAGCAGGGGGGCATATCTTTTCACACACATTTACTTCTCACTCAGAAAAGCAACTTTTACGCAATCATTTAATTAGCTATCAGCTTTCAGCACTCAGCATTCAGCTTTTTAGCTAATAGAACTCAGCGTTCAGTTTTTTTAGCTGACAGCTGACAGCTGATAGCTGCACAATGTTAAATATCCTGTTCACTCAATTCGCGAGTCATGTGGTCAAAAGGCTGATCAATAAAGGAAGTATCCTCAATACCAGCTTCCTTGACCATATTTTTCACCATATCCTTCATAATCTGGATGCCACGAACTGTTGGGGCAATTGGCACTCCCAAGGAGTTGTAAGTTTCCCGCAGACCTTGTAGCACCCGCTCATCTAGAACATCTGTATTGCCTGCAACCAAAGCATAGCTAGCATAGCGCAGGTAATAGTCCATATCCCTTAAACAAGCTGCATAGCGACGAGTTGTGTAAGCATAACCACCGGGACGCAGCAATTCCGGTACTTCCTCAAACAACTGTAACCCACCCTGCTTGACAATGGATGCTGCGTTAGCATTGATTGTAGTTGCTGCTACAACCCGTGCTGTGCCAGTTTCAAAGTAGGACTTGAGTGAGTCCATAGCATTGCGGTCTAAATAACGACCTATACCGTCATAATTCTTAATCAGGTTTGTGATTACATCCCGCATTCAATTTTTCTCCCAACAACGAATCTGCATATCTTGTATTTATTAATCATCACATAGGCTTGGTACACCTACGTATTACTTACCTAGTGCAGCTAGGCAGTCTCAATGAAAAAAATTCATCGCTTGAGATGAAAATTAATTTCTGGTGCGTCTCCGCGTCTCCGCGTCTCCGCGTCTCCGCGTCTCCGCGTCTATTTTAAGGCCAAGGGTTAGTTAATTTTGCTACATTTTGCAACTTTTATCCGTCGTGGTTGAACAATTAGGCATACTTTGTATCTTAAGATACAAAACATACTACCCTCTATCCCTAGGATGAGTCAGGCGTAAGGTAACCTAGTATCCAAAACAGTGTGCGCTAACTGGGAATTTTCCTGCTGTAGTTAGCGCAGTTACAGGAGGCACGACTCAAGTTACTACCGTTTTGCATCAAGCTAATGTGCGATAGTAAAGCGGAATTTAGCTTAAGCTCCGGTGCGATCGCAATCTCCTAGTAGCTTCTGTCGGGAGTGACCCGCCAATATCCAGGGAACATCTGTCTAAACGAACCGATTTCTATACAATCTTCAAGTTGAGAAAAGGAGTAATCTATGCCTGAAACCCCACAAGAAGTCTTGAAGATGATTCAAGACCAAGACATTAAGATTATTGACCTCAAGTTTATCGATATGCCAGGAATCTGGCAGCACTGCTCCTTCTATCGCGATCTAATTGATGAAGATGCTTTTACGGACGGCGTAGCCTTCGATGGTTCGAGTATTCGGGGTTGGAAAGCAATTAACGAATCCGATATGTCAATGGTACCGGATCCTACAACTGCTTGGATCGACCCATTCATGAAAGAACCAACCCTGAGCATGATCTGTAGCATCAAAGAGCCGCGCACCGGTGAATGGTACAGTCGTGACCCCCGCAGCATTGCTCAAAAGGCACTTGATTTACTGACTGCGTCCGGAATTGGGGATGTGGCTTTCTTTGGTCCAGAAGCCGAATTCTTTATCTTTGAAGATGTCCGCTTTGACCAAACTGAAAACAAAGGCTTCTACTACGTAGACAGCGTTGAGGGTCGCTGGAATTCCGGTAAGGAAGAACCAGGGGGTAACCTGGGGTATAAACCTAACTACAAGGAAGGTTATTTTCCTGTCCCTCCAACGGATACGGTGCAAGACATGCGTACCGAAATGCTGCTGACGATGGGAGAGTGCGGCGTACCCATTGAAAAACACCACCACGAAGTAGCTACAGGTGGACAGAATGAGTTGGGAATTCGCTTTGCTCCCATTATTCAAGCTGCTGACTATCTGATGACTTACAAGTACGTCATCAAAAACGTTGCCAAAAAGTATGGTAAAAGCGCCACTTTCATGCCCAAGCCACTATTTAACGATAATGGTTCCGGGATGCATACCCACCAATCTATCTGGAAGGATGGGCAACCTCTGTTCTGGGGTGATGGCTATGCCAATCTGAGTAAGATGGCACTTAATTACATTGGTGGTTTGCTCAAGCACGCTCCAGCACTGTTAGCATTCACTAACCCCAGTGTCAACTCCTACAAGCGCTTAGTACCTGGTTTTGAAGCTCCAGTGAACTTAGCTTACTCCCAGGGTAACCGGTCTGCTTCCATCCGGATACCACTCTCTGGTCCTAATCCTAAAGCCAAGCGGTTAGAGTTCCGTTGTCCCGATGCCACTTGCAACCCTTATCTAGCATTTGCTGCTATGCTTTGTGCTGGGATTGATGGTATTAAGAACGAGATTGATCCTGGTGCATCCTTAGATGTGGATATCTATGACCTCAGTCCAGAAGAATTGAGCAAGATTCCTTCAACTCCTGGTTCTCTGGATGCTGCTCTGGAAAGTTTACAAAATGATCATGCCTTCTTAACTGATACAGGCGTTTTCACTACAGACTTCGTTGAAAACTGGATTGAGTACAAACTCGACAAAGAAGTCAACCCCATGCGCTTAAGACCTCATCCCTATGAGTTCTCTCTCTACTATGATGTCTAGTTAGGGTCTGCTTCAGGAAGTCATTAGCTATCAGTTTTTAGCTTTCAGCCGTCAGCTTTCAGCTTGAAGATTACCCAGGGATTTTCCACAACAATGCCAGCTTTTTGAGCCCATTTGATACATTTCCTTGTACAATACTTGGCTTATTAACGGCTGAAAACATTGTCTGGTATAACTTAGGCACTAATTCAGCAAGCCCTAGTTAGGGTTGATTAGTCTGGTAGGGGTAGAGCAGTGCTCTACTCCCATACCAAAACTTATTTGGATATTCCAGTGCAAAAAAGCCGCCCCACCTAGGGTGGCTTTTTTAGCTGATTCTATCGTCTATTTCCTGATTCAACCGTCCCTACCGAATGGGAGCGAAGCCCGTCTTTTTCCCTACACCCCACACCCCATCTAATTTTCACACGGCTTGTCACCCCCTGAGCTTTTTTACATAAATGAAGCACCCCACAACCTCAATGCCCAAGAAACACTTTCTTAGGAAGGGAAATTTTTGTTAATCCCATTACAGGTCAACTTCAGGCTCCCAAGACCAGATTACATAACTTTTCGGAGTTTTAGTAATGGCTGTTTTTTCAACAGATGAACCCAGTTTAGTCATGACTTCTAGCACTTTTTCCCTAGTTTCTAAAGCTCGGAAAAAACTGTAGTACTCACCATTTACCTTAATTGCAAATAAGCGTCGCGCTAAATGGGGCACTTTGATGCGGCAGGTTTGATACTCCTGAGGAGATTCTAGGATCTTATTGAAGCCTAAATCCCAAAGAGCCTGCTCCGAATTATTTTCATCAGATATTTGGGGCAAGTCGAGTCTTTCTGAGACTGCTGAGGCAGCAAAGGCAGTCCCCTGAGGAGCAACGACTGGCTCAGGAGTCTCCACCGCAATGAGAGTTGCAGCTTCAGCAGTCTTGCTTCCACTCAGAGATTGAAGTGAGAAAACCTCACCATTGGTAGAAAAGTCCATTGGCTTGAATGTTGCGGTAGACACAACAGCATCAGCTTCTGGTTGGTATTCTGGCAATTTGACTACTTCTAGCTGTGCTTCCTCGTCTCCTGAAAGCAGCTCTGAAGAAGAAGATAACTTTTTTTGAAGAGCTGCTTTACGAATTTCCTGCAACCTTCTATATGCCTCGACGGTAGCTATGCCTGCTCCCACGCTGACGACAATCGAAAATCCGATATAGGGAATAGCTACTTCTTTATGCTGCCCATCAAATATCGGTTGAATTTCGCCACTATAAAAGGGTAGCTCAACAACCACCGGTTCGGATCTGATTAAAGCAAACGGTATAGTTAAAGCGGAGAAGACAGCACTAGATACAAATACTGCTGGTAGTAAAACGCTACTGAGGGGGGAATTGTTCATCTGCAACTGCTCCAAGCATGATAGCTAGAGGGAACTGGCGCGTTATTGAAGAATATATTTAGCATATCCAGAGAAACTTTGAAATCGCACAGATAGAAGATCTATCCATTACAGATTAACAAGTTGATTCAAGGTAGGGTAGTTCTAGATGCTTAGCCGGAAATTCGACACAAAATTTAACAAAAAATAATGGGAAAGCTTTTCCTTTGTTATTGATTAGCAAGTATTTCCTTGCACACAAACAACCAACAACCAAGAACAGATAACCCTTTCATCCCGTAACTTGTATTACCTGGGATGAGCTTAACTAGCTACTTCATTAGCTTGGACTTCGCTTTGTCATAGTTTTTTACCTCCTTTTCGTTTCAGTATAGCAATCCTCTTGGAGATGGGAACCAGCAGGCAAGTTCTAGTAGAGATTAAAGCAAATATTTGATTTTGATCCTACTGTACACAGTGATGGGATTGTTACCTCGCCAAAAATAAAGACGCGACATGTCGCGCCCTAGATATAATATATAGCTCTGATGTTATGTAGACCCAGTGAGGACTATGTGGTTCACCACAAACTTCATAGCTTAAAACTTCATCAGCTTGTTCATGGCTTTGTTGTAGTTTTTAGGTAAATCCTTAATCCAGCCGTTTTTCTTCTTCTTATTGGACTTTTCGTGACGATCCCTGTACTCTTTACTGGCTTCGTCGAACTTTTTGGCTTGTTTAAAGACAGCCTTTTCAAAGGGCTTCAAAGCTGTCGCTTGCTTTTTCTTCTTCTTTTTCTTTCTTCCTCCACTCGAACCAACTAGTACATCTGGTGAACCACCGAATGTGTCATCACTACGCAATACTGTTGCGCTTTGAACATCTTCCTTACTAGCCATAGGTATTGTTTCTCCTATTTGTAGTATTTATTGTTTGACCTTACATTATTATACTACCATAGCAACCTTAATTTTAAGTCCATCTACTTAGTCAAAATCTCTTAACATTGACTTGAGAGTAGCTTCATGGGGCTGGTTGTTGTGATCTGGGTAACTTTTCTTGCTGTAGGTTATGGAGGTTAGTTGCAGCTGAATTCTAGGACTGTTCTTTGTTTGCTCCTCTTGCTACTCGAATAGTTCAAAAAAAAGTGAATTTTTGCCGCTAAAGCCAACAAATATCTAGAGTTATGCGGTAAACTTTAACCAAGACCTAAAGATGGAGATCTAGGCCAATGGCAATAACACAGAAACACAATACAATTGTACTTGAACTATCGAGTTCTAGCAAAGATGACCTCAGGGATCTGCAATATGGTGAGGGTAAGCTCTTCAAGAAAATAGCCAACGCTGTTGAACGGCTCAAGGATGCTGGTGAAGTTAATGAGGAGGCACAGCCAGTAATCATCGTTGTGCAGAAGAAGAAAGAAAAGGATTGGTAACATTCCCTCTCATCCTTCTGCAGCGGTGAAGAAATACAGATCAACTTGAGTAACAGATAAGACGGAGAGCTAAATTAATGGCAACATCACAGAAAGAAAACACGCTCATCTTGCAAATGGGTAAATTTAAGAAAGATGATATCGATGACTTGCGCCATGGTGAGGGACGTATTTTCAAGAAGATTGAGTATGTTCTTGAACAGCTCCAAGAATCAGGTCAACTCAGTGAGAATTATCAGCCAATCATTGTAATTACTAAGAAGAAGAACGAAAAGGATTTCTAAAAGTATGGGGTGCACCGACGAAGTGCGCCCCTACCTCTCTTTACCTCTTTGTCGCTTTTCCTTCAACACCATTTTTACCCCACTACTGGGAACGATGGTAACACCTCGTCTCTGGGGTTTTACTGCTTGCTTATCAGCTAGAGACAGCTGGTAATTGGAAAGAATAGTTGCCAGTACCAATTTCATTTCAAAAATTGCCAAAGCCTCCCCAATACAGCGACGGGAGCCACCTCCAAAAGGTAAAAACTCATAAGGAGTATATTGTTTTTCTAAAAATCTTTCTGGTTTAAATTGCTTGGGTTGTGGGTATAAATCTTCACGGTGATGAGTTAAATAAATACAACCATACACCCTTGTACCGAGCTCTAAGTGATAATCCATTAATTCTACTGGCTCTTTTACTTCCCGTGGAACCGTTAAAAGTGTTACCGGATAAATCCGCAAACTTTCATTGCAGACAGCAGTGAGATATGGCAGTTTAAAAATACTCATGGCTTCTGGAGCATCACTCAAAGTATCCAATTCCTGGAGCAACTTTTCCCGGACTTCGGGATACTTGTGAATCCAGTACAAAGCCCAAGATATAGCAGTTGCAGTTGTTTCATGTCCGGCAATTAGTAGGGTAATTAACTCATCATGTAATTGTTGATCATTCATTCCTTGGCCATTTTCGTCACGAGCCGAGAGCAGTAAGGTAAGGATATCAGTACGAGTTGGGTCATATTGTAAGCGGCGATCGCTAATTTCGGCGTAGAGTAATTGGTCAATTTCCTGGTATAAGCGACGAAAGTATCCCCAAGGACTCCAAGTTCCTAAATCCTTTCTTAAGAAAGGGAAAAAAAGTAAACCAGAAATTAACGGAGATGTAAACGAATCCAGAAACTTAGTCATCAGTTGCTTGAGTTTTTGAAAACGTTTCTCTTCATAAATACCAAAAATAACTTTTAAGATAATTTCTATAGAAATTTCCTGAACAACACTACGGGCTGAGAAGGTTGTACCAGGGGTTAATAAATTAAATACTTGCTCGGTAAGCTGGCAGATAGTTTGCCCATAAGCACGCATTTTATCTCCATGAAAAGGAGGCATTAATAATTTCCGTTCCCGTTGGTGACTATCTCCTTC